>NZ_JBMDKL010000029.1:0-3901 GCF_057809695.1 Flavobacterium sp. FG139 | reverse complement strand
ATTTGTTTTCGTCAGTGTCGAAAATCGCCACTGGCGCAAGCGACGAAACGTTAGCGGTCAGCTTAAAAAAACGAAAAAATAGAAATATGGGATTAAAAATTAGCACTATCGCAGCATTTCCAGAAAATGTTGAAAGAAGTTATTATCTGTACATATTGGATTATTATAATTGGGATGAACCAATTGGAAATACTTTGAGGAATAGTTTTGACAAAATAGCGAAATTTGCAGCTGAAAATGATTCAGTTGCTATTCAAGGTATTCCTGAAAGTCATTTCTATTCTGAATTAATGTCTTGGGAATCTGTTAATGGAATTGATCCAAAAGAATTACTTCCTGCATTAATGATTACTACAATTCATCCAAAATATTTTTTAGACGGAAATGATAAGCAATCTTATAACGCAAAAGTACCAGAAGACAAATTAATTTTTATTGAAATAGGAAAAATTTGTAAAACGCCACAAGATGTATTAAAACTTATCGAAAAAATATTTCAAGATATCAAAGACAAAAAAGATATTAAAGATTTTAAAATAAAAAAAGAATTAAAAGGTGGTATTGGAAAAATACTAAATGACACAATTATACTTGAACCAAATATTGCTGGAATTGGAGTAAACATAAATAATATATTCAAATTCCTTGGAAGAAAATAAATGAACATAAAAAGCCGAACCGCTAACACAGGTTTTATGCTATTGCTGCGCTTGGGCTTTTTTGGACACTTGGTCTTTTATCTTTTTTCTTTCAATTCAAGTTTTTTCTTTCAAAGTTTTCGGTATATTTGTTAACTCCAGTCTTTAAAATACGCAACAGACATAAAGCCTGGGAACGTTAGGCGAAATTATTTTACATCATAAAAGAAATGAAAATTACAGCAATAGAACTAACCAATATTAGAGGTTTCAAAAGATTGCCAAAAACAGATTTTTCAGATTCAATTAATATTTTTATTGGGCCTAATAATTCTGGAAAATCTACTATATTGAATACTATTTTCAATTTGCAAAGAAATACAATAAATAAAAGCGACATAACTATTGGAGAAAAAGATGGGAAGGTTGAATTGTTTTTTAAAGGTAATCATAATGGTATATCAAATGGTTTATTTGGTAATCCAAACGCAAATATAAGCTTAGTATATTTACCATCAACTAATGCATGGACAATAAGAAATATTGCAGGAATAACTCCTAATTCTTTTCAACGTATTAAAGAAATTGAACCAAATAATTTAATTTATCCTTATCTTACGAAAAGAAAATCAATAAATTTTGAAGATCAAATAAATGAAGCACATACAAATTCTGTATTGGGCAACTTTACAAATCTTTTTTCCAAAATAGATAGATTAGTAACTCCTCAGTTCCAACCAGGTAACAAGCTTTATATTGATGCTTGCAATAATATTCTTGGATTTGAAATTTCTACACTAGCAAGTCCAAAAGGCAAAAAAGGCGTTTATTTTATTCATAATCAAGAACATATCCCATTAACTGCTATGGGAGAAGGTGTGACTAATATTATAGGTTTAATTACTGATTTATGTGTTGCAGAAGATAGGATATTTTTAATTGAAGAACCTGAAAATGACATTCATCCTACTGCACTAAAAAATCTTCTTAATTTCATAATAGAAAAATCGGAAACGAATCAATTTTTCATTTCAACACATTCAAACATTGTTATGAAAAATCTTGGAGGTGTTGAAAATTCAAAAGTTTTCAATATTACATCTGAACGAAGTGATGCTAAAAGACCCAATTTATTTATTTCTAATTTAGCTGAAATCCCTAATAATTATGAAGACAGAAAAAATGTTTTAGAAAATTTAGGTTATGAATTTAATGATTTTGGATTTTGGTCAGCATGGCTTTTCTTGGAAGAATCATCAGCAGAAATCCTTATAAGAGAATGGTTTATAAAATGGTACACCCCAAAACTAATAAACAAGTTAAGAACATTTTCTTGTGGTTCATTGTCAAAAGTAGTACCTAAATTTGATGATTTTAATAAACTTTTTGTGTTTCTACATCTAGAACCATCATACAAAAATAAGGTCTGGGTTATAGTTGATGATGGTGCTGAAGAAAAATTAATTATTGATCAATTAAAAATGATTTACACTAAAAATGGATGGGATGAAAAAAATTTTTCTCAATTTTCCGAACATGATTTTGAAAAATATTATCCAAAAAGATTTCAAAAAAAAGTTGACGAAATTCTTGCAATAGGAAATCGTCAAGAGAAACGTGAAGAAAAAAAACAACTTTTAGAGGAAGTTAAAAATTGGATATCTCAAAATGAAAAAATAGCAAAAGAAGAATTTAGTGTTTCAGCAGAATCGGTTATTAAATATTTAAAAAAAATTGCCTCAAAAGTATAACTTCGCCTAACAGCCGTTTGCGCCAATGGCGTGGCTCGGGATTTATCAGAATGCGGAAGTGAATATCTTTTTTCTTTCAATCACGCATTTTCTTTCTAACTTTTCGGTATATTTGTTTTCGTCAGTGAGCGAAAACCGCCACTGGCGCAAGCGACAGAACGTTGGCGGAAATGCTAAAAAAACGAAATGGAAAAGACAATATCGAAGATAAAATATCATTGCGAAAATAAAAAATATTGCAAAATATTACGCAAGTTTGCGAAAAATTCTCGTGGAGAAACTAGCGGATTTATAGTTGACTATTCAGAAGAATTTATAATTATCCAAGAATCTAACGAATTCGATATTCTAGGTTATTTCGTATTTCCAATTTCAACGATTGAAGAAATTAGATATAATAATTCCGACAAGTATTATGAAAAAATACTCAAAGCAGAAAATGTTATTGAAAAAGTTGGTTTGAACCACAAAATAGAACTTAGAAATTGGCAAACTATTTTTAAATCTATTAAAGATTGTGGACTAAATGTAATAATTGAAAATGAAAATCCTGAAGATGAAACTTTTGACATTGGACCAATTACTAAAATAACTGGAAAATCAGTTTTTATAAATTATTTTGACTCAAAAGGCTTTTTAGATGAAGAAGAAACCGAAATCAAATGGAATCAAATAACGTTGGTGAAATTTGATGATCGATATATAAATATTTTCAGCAAATATTTACGAAAAAGAAAGCAGAAATAAATATAAGCACTATCCGCCAACACAGGTTTTACGCTATTGCTAGGCTTGGGTTTTATTTGGAAAGTTTAGTGAATATCTTTTTTCTTTCTATAGACATTTTTTCTTTCAAAGTTTTCGGTATATTTGTTAACGCCAGTCTTAAAAATACGCAACAGACGTAAAGCCTGGAAACGTTAGCAGCAAGCTTACAACACCAAAACGATGAAGTACTTACTTGTAATTTTACTAATTCCAACATTAATTTTAGCACAGAAAGTCAAGCGTGAAGATGTTTTCATGGTAAATTACATTGATCCTTCTGATACTATTAAAATTGGAAAATCTCAAATTTCTTTTGTTGAAGTTGAATACTTGTATAAAAAAGAAAAACCTACAAATAAATTAATATTATTCATTGATTTAAAAAATTATGAAGACGTATTTAAGAAAATAATTAACGACAGTTTTAAAGATGAATATAGTAAATTTAATTGGTTCACCATTTTTGCTATAGATTATGAAAATTTAACGGAAACTGAACAAAACTTAATTGAACTTTTGGATGAATATAACATGAAAAAAAATGACAGAACATTTTTAAGAGAATATAAATTTGATAATGGAAAAGCTATATATGGAACAAAAATTAAAAAATTGTCAAGTTTTACAGTTTATTATCTGAAAAATGAAAGTGAAATTTGTTCTCTATTTAAGTGTGAAAAATAAGCCAGCTGCTAACAGCCGTTTGCGCCAATGGCGTGGCTTGGGATTTATCAGAATGCGGAA
>NZ_JBMDKL010000028.1:0-4440 GCF_057809695.1 Flavobacterium sp. FG139 | reverse complement strand
TTTGTTTTCGTCAGTGAGTGAAAATCGCCACTGGCGCAAGCGACGAAACGTTAGCGAAAAGCGTGGTTTTGCAAATAAAAACTCAATTTCATTGAGTTTTTCAACTCTACTTCTACTCTATTTTATCTGAGATTTTTAATAGAATTTTAACTGAACTTTGTCTGAAAACTTAATGCGGATTTCTTTCGTGGAAAATTTAATGGTAATGGAAAATCTATCTTTCGTGGAATAAATTGCGGAATTAGACTGCGTGGAATAACTTCGCGGAATTGGATTGCGTTCAAATTCATTTTTAAACAAAATCTGAATTTTAACGCCTATTCGCTAACATCGGTTTCAAGAAATGGCAAGGTTCGGGATTTATTTGAAATAGCAAAGGTTTTTAATTTAAAGTTTTGTTTATATTTGTGAAGGCTTGGTCTTGGTTCATTGCCACTTCTTGAAGCCGAGAAACGTTAGCAGTAATTTTATGAACGACATCTTTAAAGAGCAAAATATTTATCCACACGGAAAAAAAATAAATGAACATTTCAAAGATTTTTATGACTCTGTTTTTATTGCTTATTTACCATTTTTTAAAGTCGAAAATCAAACATCTAGCACAAAAAACTATAGTAAATCTGAAAAAATAACTTTTGAAGACGCAAAAAAAGAATTGGAAATATTAAATAATATTAAAGCTCCAAATGCTGAAATTTATAGTTATAATAATGAAGATTATCCGAAAGATTTAGAAATATACAACAGTGGTGAAATCATTAAATGGGAAACCATAATAAAAGAAGCAAAACTAAAAGATGCTACAGAACTTAATAAAGCACTTAAAACTTCTATAGGCGCATTAAGACCAATTTTCAGAAAACCTGAATTATGTGAAAAATTAAATTCATTTACAGCAAAAAACAACATTTGGCATCCGACAGAAAATTATTTTGACATTTTTTCAAAGATAGCAATTTACAAGACTTTCAAATTATTTGATAAAAATGAGATAGTAATAATTGATGAGTTTTATGAAAACAGCAACTCAGTAAACTTAAATGAATTGACAGAATATGAGTTTTTAGAAAAAATTAGTTATAGTGATTATTATATTTATTCTTACGACAAAGAAATATTATTTTCAATTGGATGGGATAATTTCTATTTTCTAATTGCTACTGACAAAAGTAAGATGGAGAAAATTATAATTGAGAAATATTTTGAAGGTTTTATCTCTGATTCTGAAACTTCAGATGACTGGGATTATTTACCTAGTGAACTAGAAAAATTATTGAAGATTGAAAAAATGCAAAACTCAAATTCAGCAACAAAAAAGTGGTGGGAATTTTGGAAATAGAAAAACTACTGCTAACAGCGGTTTCAAGAAATGGCGAGGCACGGGATTTATTTGAAATCGGAAAGGTTATTATTTTAAAGTTTTGGTTACATTTGTAAAGGCTTGGTCTTGGTTAATCGCCAATTCTTTAAGCCGCGGAACGTTAGCAAAAACTATAAAATGTTACTCATGAAAAATTTAATTTTTTTGATACTTTTAGCTTCAAATTTAGGTTTTACACAAAAATCTGAATCAATAATTAACGATTCTAATCCTGATTATAATTGTAAAAAAACAAAAAATACTCCTTTTGAAAAATTAGCGAATATTTTCCCTTTAAATGAAACAGTTAAAATTCAATTAGTTTCTTTTGTTTATGAAAACACAATTATTATTGACGAAGATGGAACTGAAAAAAAACCAATCATTGATACTATTGCGCGAATTGGAGAAAAATTGAATTCTAGAAACTTAAAGGAAATTAAAACTCTCGAATTGCCCAAAATCATTGAATTGTCTGACTTACTTTATAATTTTAATTTTAATCCTAAAAAAAAACGAACAATCCTTGGCTCTGGTTGTTACGAACCCAGAAATGCAATTGTGTTTTTAGACAAACATGATAATGTAATAGAATATTTGGAAATTTGTTTTTCTTGTCTTGGATATCATATTTTTAATGAAAGTAATTTTGGTGAATTCTGCACTGGAAAAATTGATTTAATCAAAAATTTCTTTTTTTTAAATGGAATAAAATACGGTGTGGTAAAAGAATAGCATTTGCTAACAGCCGTTTGCGCCAATGGCGTGGCTCGGGATTTATCGGAATGCGGAAGTGATTATTTTTTTTCTTTCTATTGCGTTTTTTCTTTCTAACTTTTCGGTATATTTGTTTTCGTCAGTGCCGAAAACCGCCACTGGCGCAAGCGACAGAACGTTAACAGTAACTTTATAACAGCAGCCAGAAAAACTATGAGTAAAACTAGAACATTTCTAAAAATTTTATGGATTACAATAAATTTATTTTTTGGACTTTTTCTTCTTTTATTAATAATAATTATGTTTCAAGCAGTAAGTATTAATGGAAACTATTTTATATTACTTCCAATAATTTTACTAACATCTTTTTTTATTTTCTTCTATATTCAACTCTCAAATCAAATTTCTTACATTGCAATTAACGAAAGAAAAATTGAAGTGTATAAACCTTTGAAGTTTCAGAAAATAACTCTTGAATGGAAAAACATAAAAGGTTATTCAGTTTCAGAATTTTGGTATGGCAGAAATCTTTATTCTTCAAAATCATTCATAATTTATCCAAAAAATGAAAGTGAAATAGAAATTATTAATTTGTTCAATTTAAAATTTGAACAAGCTTTTGAATCATTAAAAAAACATAAAATTGTAAAGCTCGGAAACGAACCATATCAAACTGGGCTTTGGAAAAGGAAATATAAATATTAAAATGAAAAGCTACTGTTAACAGCCGTTTGCGCCAATGACGTAGCTCGGGATTTATCAGAATGCGGAAGTGATTATCTTTTTTCTTTCAATTGCGTTTTTTCTTTCTAACTTTTCGGTATATTTGTTTGCGTCAGTGTCGAAAACCGCCACTGGCGCAAGCGACAGAACGTTATACAACATTATAAAACAAAACGACGAATTTATGAAAAATAAAGTATTGAATTTAATTTTGATAATCAACTCAATTTGTTTTATACTTTATACTGCAAATTTATTTTATAGATTACCAAAATTTGGAGAATTAATACAAATTGTAGTTAGTATTCTCTGCATAATTTCAGTTGTTTGCGTCAGAATGAACAAACATTTAAGAGTGTCTTATTATTGCTTGTCATTTATTTATTTCCTTCAGTCATTTTCTTTTTTATTAATGAGTTTTGCGTGGAAACTTATCATAGGTCCTGACTTGTCGTTATATGTTATAAAAGAAATGGATTTAACTTCAAAACTGGATTTTAAAGTATTCAATTTAGAGTTTCTTTTTAATACTTTTGGAAATACTGGAAATTGGGTTCTTGGATTAAACTTCTTTCACTTAATAATATTTTTCTACTTGATTAAAGAGTTAAGAGTTATAAAACAGAATAAATAACGTTGTATAACACAGGTTTTGCGCTATTGCTGCGCTTGGGCTTTTCGGAAAACGGAAGTGAATATCTTTTTTCTTTAAATCACATTTTTTCTTTCAAAGTTTTCGGTATATTTGTTTAGGCCAGTCTTAAAATGCGCAACAGCGCAAAGCCTGGGAACGTTATGCGTCAGGCTAAAAAATCTGCTAAAAAAGACAAATGAAGTTATTTATCAAAATATTTCTCCTTGCAATAATTGATTTTATTATTATTTGGTTTTGGGTTAAAAAAAATGATCCAGACCCAAGTGTGTCAATTGCTTTGGTGTTTATAGTTACTTTTGCAATTATAATAAATCTTGTTATTGCTCTGATTTTATATTTTTTCAAAAAGGAATATGCAAAAGTATTCGTTATCAATTCTTTAGTTTCTGCATTCATAATGTACTTCTTATTTTTGAACGGAATTGAAAGGCATCAAAACTTAAGATATGAAAGTTGGAAGTTTAATAGACAAGATACAATCTTTGAAATTATACATTCAAAGCTTGATAGTACTTTTAGTATGACAGAAAGCACGAATCAAGGTTCAACAACTGAGTTTTTAGAAGGAAACTTTAAAATAAAAGGAAACGAATATTATTTGACAACTGACTCAACAAAATATAAAATCCGAAATGAATACTTGTATGGATTTAGAAACTCAAAAGATAGTATCAAGTTGATAAAAATTGAAAGATAATCTTATAAAAAGCCCGAACGCATAACAGCCGTTTGCACCAATGGCGTGGCTCGGGATTTATCAGATTGCGCTAGTGAAAATCTTTTTTCTTTCAATCGAGTTTTTCTTTCTAACTTTTCGGTATATTTGTTTTCGTCTGTGTCGAAAATCGCCACTGGCGCAAGCGACGAAACGTTAACAACAATAATTCTTTTTGACAATTCCTGAAATAGGTTGACAAAAAATTAAACACTTTTTTGCAACTTATGAGACTAACAAAAAAACAACCATGTCCAAAAAAAGAGTATC
>NZ_JBMDKL010000027.1:0-4509 GCF_057809695.1 Flavobacterium sp. FG139 | reverse complement strand
CTATTTTTGAAATATAAATTAACAAAAAAACGTCAACCTATTTCAGGACAAGACACTAACAATCTAGAAAAAAAATGAAAGTTCAAGACCCTAAAAAAGAAATCATAAAATTGATTGAAAAAACAAAATCACTGATACCTTTTAAACTTGTAACTAATCTTGAAATAAATCCACTAACAAAACTTCCTGATTGGCACATTTTTGAGCATCAAATTTGGAAAAATGGAGAGACAATTAGACAAATTCTATTACTTAACAAAGAACTAAAGAATGATGAAAATCTTTTTGAAAGTCTACTTGAAATAGCTACTAATAGAAATGCAAAAAGAGGAAGGCAGAGTTTTATATTACTTTTCGGAAATGTCAAATATTCTAAATATTCATCAGAACTCATTAAACAAATAGACGATGAATTTGTGGATGGACATATTATTGATACAATTTACAATATGAAGAACAACAATTATATTAAAGAAATTCTACCATTTTGTTCAAGTAAAAATACCTGGATAAGAAATAAGGCAAAAAAGTATATTGAAAAATTTGAAAGCAAAGTTGAAAAATAAAGTACGTCTGCTAACAGCCGTTTGCGCCAATGGCGTGGCTTGGGATTTATCAGAATGCGGAAGTGATTATCTTTTTTCTTTCAATCGCGTTTTTTCTTTCTAACTTTTCGGTATATTTGTTTTCGTCAGTGTCGAAAACCGCCACTGGCGCAAGCGACAGAACGTTAACTGAAACCCGTGGAATCCGGAATAAAAAAGAAAATTTTCGTTTTATAAAACCCCAAAAAAACTTTAAAAGTTGTTGAAAAAATCGTGAAATACTTTTCTGATTTATGATAATTCATAACGCAAAAATTACGAACTTGCGAAAAATAGAATTGAATTATAAATGAAGTTAAAAGAAAAAATAAGTATTGACGAATTTGATGGCAAACGCTATCAGGTAAGACTTGTTGAACCAAATGAAAATGGAAAAGCGGTTTTAACTCATTATCTGCACAACATTCATAACGGAGTTTCAAAGTATTATAAAGATGATGCTTTAGAAGTTTTAAATGATTTTGTAACTTACAAACAAGAAGAAGAAAAACTTTCAATCGTTGCCGAAGATGCAATGCAACAACTTCTTTTTGAAGTTGAAAACGTTCCGTTTCCAACTCCAGAAAACTATACTTTTAAATTTATAGATTTATTTGCAGGAATTGGTGGTTTTAGAATTGCTATGCAAAACCTTGGCGGAAAATGTGTTTTTACAAGTGAATGGGACAAAGAAGCTCAAAAAACTTACAAAGTAAACTTCGGAGAAGTTCCATTTGGCGACATTACAAAACAGCAAATTAAAAATTATATTCCAGAAGAATTCGATTTACTTTGTGCAGGCTTTCCTTGTCAAGCATTTTCAATTGCAGGAAAACGTGGTGGTTTCGATGACACAAGAGGAACATTGTTTTTTGATGTTGCAGAAATTATCAAAAAACATAAGCCAAAAGCAATTTTTCTTGAAAACGTAAAAGGATTACGAAGTCACGATAAAGGAAAAACGTTAGAAACAATTCTAAATGTTTTAAGAAATGATTTAGGTTATTTTGTGCCTGAACCACAAATTATTAATGCCAAAAATTTTGGAGTTCCACAAAATCGAGAAAGAATTTATATCGTTGGCTTCCGCCAAGATTTAAACATTTCGAGTTTTGAATATCCAAAACCTTTAGAAAACAACCCAACTTTTGAAGAAGTAAAAGAGAAAAATGTTCCACCAACAAAATACTATCTTTCAACGCAATATGTTCAAACTTTAGTTAATCACAAAGCAAGACACGAAAACAAAGGAAATGGTTTTGGTTATGCAATAATTCCAGACAATGGAATTGCAAACGCAATTGTTGTTGGAGGAATGGGAAGAGAAAGAAATTTGGTTTTAGACCATAGAATTGTAGATTACACACCAACAACTCATATAAAAGGAACTGTAAATCGTGAAGGAATTCGTAAAATGACACCAAGAGAATGGGCAAGATTACAAGGATTTCCCGATAATTTTATTATTCCAGTTGCTGACGCATCTGCTTATAAACAATTCGGCAACTCTGTTGCCGTTCCAGCTATTCAAGCAACTGCAAATAAAATTTTAGAACTAATCGGAATTAAAAAATATGCTATCAGGAAATAAAGGAGAATGGAGTGAGATTTACGCTTTGTTCAAATTACTTGGCGATAAACAATTATTTGCAGGCGATGCAGATTTAAATAAAGTTGAAGAATTATTTTATCCTATAATCAAGATTATTCGTAACGAAAGTGGCGGTAATTTTGAATATGAAATTAATGGAGATTTAGTAATTATTTCTGGTGGAAAAGAACAATTAAGAATTCCTGTAAAAACTTTTACTGAGCAATCGGTAAAGTTATTAGCAACAATAAAAGCTTCAAATGGAGCATTTAGTATTCCAGAAATTGAAACTTTTATGTACTCAATAAATTGTGGTTCTTTAAAAGCAAAATCAACTTCTAAATCTGATATTCAAATCGTTATACATGACCAAAGAATAAATCAAACTGCTGAATTAGGATTTAGCATTAAATCACAACTTGGAGGACAAGCTACGCTTTTAAACGCAGGAAAAACTACTAATTTCATTTATCAAATTTCAGATTTTCAACCAACAGAAAATCAAATAAAAAGCATAAACGAAATTGACACAAAAAGTAAAATTAAAGATAGAATAGAAAACATAAAACAACTAGGTGGAAACATAAATTACGTTTCGCTTGAACAAGATGTATTCAAAAATAATTTAGTTTTAATTGATAGTTTGTTGCCAAACATTCTAGCTGAAATTGTGAGAACTTTTTATACATCAAATTTAAGTTCAATCAAAGATTTAACTGAAAATATAAACAAAACAAATCCATTAAATTATGACAATCAATTTGCTCATACATTTTATGAATACAAAATTAAACGCTTCTTAACTGACGTAGCATTAGGAATGACACCTTCAAAAGTTTGGAATGGAATTTATGATGCAACAGGTGGATATTTAATTGTAAAAGAAAACGGAGATGTTTTGTGTTATCATATTTACAATCGAAATCAGTTTGAAGATTACTTATTTCAAAACACAAAATTAGAAACCGCAAGTAGTTCAAGACACGAATTTGGAAAAGTTTACAGCGAAAATGGAAAAAGCTATTTCAAACTAAATTTGCAAATCAGATTTAAATAAAACGGCTTCAGTTAACAGCGGTTTCAAGAAATGGCGAGGTATGGGATTTATCAGAAATTGGAAAGGTTTTTAATTAAAAATTTTGTTTATATTTGAGAAGGCTTGGTCTTGGTTCATCGCCACTTCTTGAAGCCGCAAAACGTTAGCAGTAACCTTTTGAAAAATCGTATGAAAAGAACTTTTGTCATATTATTATTAATCACTTTTGTAAATAGTTTTGCAAGTGCAATTTATCCAAAAGCATTACGTGTTTTAACTAAAAATAGTGAACTAATTACGTATGGAAAAGTTTTAAAAATTTACACAACAAATATTAAAAACGATTTCAACTTTAATGAAATTGCTGAAGTTGAAACTATCGAAATTCTTAAAGGAAAAAGTCAAACAAAAATTATAAAAATCTTATATAAATCAGGAGTTGGTTGTCCGCCATCTCCAAAATTCACTTTAAACACAAATGTTTTAGCATTTCTATTTTATAAAAATGGTAATTATATTTCTGTCGGTTTTTCAAGTGGAGTTAAAACTTTAAAACAAAACGAATTTGAAGTTTTTAAAAGCAGAATTATTGAAATAAATGAAATTAATAATATAAATGACGAAAAAGAACGAAACCTAAAAGTTAAAGATTGGGCTTTTGTTTGCTTGTCTGATTCTATAACCAAAAGCGATGGAGTTTGGGAATTAAAAAGAGAAGAAATAATAAATATTTTAACTATTGAAAATAAAGAACTTATTAAACAACTTTTATTTTCTAATCACGAATTTGATTATAGTTGCGATTTTGTTTTTGCAGATATTATAAAAACTGAAAACCAAAACGAAGTAGATAAATTACTTTTAAAAAATTTATTATTAGTAGAAAGCAAAGATATTATCTACGTTTTTGAGGATTACTTTATGCGTTTAGAACATTTAGGAAATAAGGAATTGAATACTAAACTAAAAGAACAATTCGAAAAATATATGGATTATGGAGAAGAAAACGAAAACAAAATGATGTCGACAAATAAAGAATTTATCAAAAACATAACAAATTAAGGCTACTGCTAACACAGGTTTTATGCTATTGCTGCGCTTGGGCTTTTTTGGACGCTTGGTCTCTTATCTTTTTTCTTTAAATCATACTTTTTCTTTCAAAGTTTTCGGTATATTTGTTTTGGTCTGTAACAAAAACAGCAACAGACATAAAGCCTGGGAACGTTAGCAGAAAGCATACCCAATGACAATTCCTGAAATAGGTTGACAAAAAATTAAACACTTTTTGCAACTTATGA
>NZ_JBMDKL010000026.1:0-5737 GCF_057809695.1 Flavobacterium sp. FG139 | reverse complement strand
AAAAAAACCCTTCATTTTCATGAAGGGTTTTAAAAAACAAGGCGGCGACATACTCTCCCACATAACTGCAGTACCATCTGCGCAATCGGGCTTAACTTCTCTGTTCGGAATGGGAAGAGGTGAGCCCCGACGCAATAACCACCTTAAGAGGTTATAATTGCTTTGGACAATTACTTTTCAATTCGTAATTCCTAATTCTGAATTCGTAATTGAAACAATATCTTAACATACTGAGATAAAGAAAATTTAAAAGAAAGTTCCCTCCTGTCTAGTTGTAAACAACTAGACAGGATTCGTTTGCACATAAACTTACGGGTTATTAGTACTACTCGACTATGACATTACTGCCTTTACATCTATAGCCTATCAACGTTGTCATCTCCAACGACCCTTAAAAGAAATCTCATCTTGTGGTGGGTTTCGCGCTTATATGCTTTCAGCGCTTATCCCTTCCCAACGTAGCTACTCTGCGATGCTCCTGGCGGAACAACAGATACACCAGAGGTTAGTCCAATTCGGTCCTCTCGTACTAGAATCAGATCCACTCAAATTTCTTGCGCCCACAGTAGATAGAGACCGAACTGTCTCACGACGTTCTGAACCCAGCTCGCGTGCCACTTTAATGGGCGAACAGCCCAACCCTTGGGACCTTCTCCAGCCCCAGGATGTGACGAGCCGACATCGAGGTGCCAAACCCCCCCGTCGATATGAGCTCTTGGGGGAGATCAGCCTGTTATCCCCGGCGTACCTTTTATCCTTTGAGCGATGGCCCTTCCATGCGGAACCACCGGATCACTATGCTCTACTTTCGTACCTGATCGACCTGTATGTCTCTCAGTCAAGCTCCCTTATGCCATTGCACTCTACGCACGGTTACCAAGCGTGCTGAGGGAACCTTTAGAAGCCTCCGTTACTCTTTTGGAGGCGACCACCCCAGTCAAACTACCCACCAAGCAATGTCCCCCACAATATGGGGTTAGGCCTCAGATAAGCAAAGGGTGGTATTTCAACAATGACTCCACAACGCCTAGCGACGCCACTTCATAGTCTCCCACCTATCCTACACATCACTTATCCAAGGTCAATACTAAGCTATAGTAAAGGTGCACAGGGTCTTTTCGTCCCACTGCGGGTAATCGGCATCTTCACCGATACTACAATTTCACCGAGCTCATGGCTGAGACAGTGTCCAGATCGTTACACCATTCGTGCAGGTCGGAACTTACCCGACAAGGAATTTCGCTACCTTAGGACCGTTATAGTTACGGCCGCCGTTTACTGGGGCTTCAATTCAATGCTTCTCCGAAGATAACATCTCCTCTTAACCTTCCAGCACCGGGCAGGTGTCAGGCCCTATACTTCATCTTACGATTTTGCAGAGCCCTGTGTTTTTGATAAACAGTCGCCTGGACCTTTTCACTGCGGCCAGCATTGCTGCTGGCGACCTTTCTCCCGAAGTTACAGGTCTATTTTGCCTAATTCCTTAGCCATGAATCTCTCGAGCACCTTAGGATTCTCTCCTCGACTACCTGTGTCGGTTTACGGTACGGGTTCTTATAATCTAAGTTTAGAGGTTTTTCTTGGAAGCCCTTAGGCGCACTATCACTTTGTCCGAAGACTCCGTGTACTATCGTATTTCCCCAAAGCCCGTGGATTTGCCTGCGGGCCTTATAGGTAGGTACTTTAACGAACTATTCCGTCAGTTCGCGGCGCTTTCATCACTCCGTCACCCCATCACAATTATAAGAAGTACGGGAATATTAACCCGTTGGCCATCGACTGTCCCTTTCGGGTTCGCCTTAGGACCCGACTAACCCTCAGCTGATTAGCATAGCTGAGGAAACCTTAGTCTTTCGGTGTGCGGGTTTCTCGCCCGCATTATCGTTACTTATGCCTACATTTTCTTTTCTAACCAGTCCAGCATGCCTTACGACACACCTTCAACCCTGTTAGAATGCTCCCCTACCACTTACAGTAAACTGTAAATCCATAGCTTCGGTAGTATACTTATGCCCGATTATTATCCATGCTCGTCCGCTCGACTAGTGAGCTGTTACGCACTCTTTAAATGAATGGCTGCTTCCAAGCCAACATCCTAGCTGTCAGGGCAGACAAACCTCGTTTTTTCAACTTAGCATACATTTGGGGACCTTAGCTGATGGTCTGGGTTCTTTCCCTCTCGGACATGGACCTTAGCACCCATGCCCTCACTGCTGGTAAACATTATATAGCATTCGGAGTTTGTCAGGAATTGGTAGGCGGTGAAGCCCCCGCATCCAATCAGTAGCTCTACCTCTATATAACTTTATGACCAGCGCTGCACCTAAATGCATTTCGGGGAGTACGAGCTATTTCCGAGTTTGATTGGCCTTTCACCCCTACCCACAGGTCATCCGAAGACTTTTCAACGTCAACCGGTTCGGACCTCCACTATGTGTTACCACAGCTTCATCCTGCCCATGGGTAGATCACACGGTTTCGCGTCTAACACTACTGACTAAAGCGCCCTATTCAGACTCGCTTTCGCTACGGATCCGTGACTTAATCACTTAACCTTGCCAGCAACGTTAACTCGTAGGCTCATTATGCAAAAGGCACGCCGTCACCCCACGAAAGGGCTCCGACCGCTTGTAAGCGTATGGTTTCAGGATCTATTTCACTCCGTTATTCACGGTTCTTTTCACCTTTCCCTCACGGTACTGGTTCACTATCGGTCTCTCAGGAGTATTTAGCCTTAGCGGATGGTCCCGCCAAATTCAGACAGGGTTTCACGTGCCCCGCCCTACTCAGGATACCACTATCCTTATCTTCTCTTACTTATACGGGACTATCACCCTCTGTGGTTAACCTTTCCAGGTTATTCTAATTCAATCCGCAAGAAATGTCGTGGTCCTACAACCCCAATATTGCCGTAACAACATTGGTTTGGGCTAATCCGCGTTCGCTCGCCACTACTTACGGAATCACTTTTGTTTTCTTCTCCTCCGCCTACTTAGATGTTTCAGTTCAGCGGGTTTGCCCATCTATCGATGTGACATGTCTTCAACATGCCGGGTTGCCCCATTCGGATATCTACGGATCAATTCGTGTGTGCCAATCCCCGTAGCTTTTCGCAGCTTATCACGTCCTTCTTCGCCTCTGAGAGCCTAGGCATCCCCCATACGCCCTTATTTTGCTTATGCGCCGCCTAATTATTATTAAAAACAACTAGGACTTATAATAAATACATGATAAATCATGCATCTACTGTGCTTTCTATTTTCTTATTATTTTCTTATCTCAATATGTCAATGAACTTTTCTTCTTATCGAAGTAGTGGAGAATAACGGAGTCGAACCGTTGACCTCCTGCGTGCAAGGCAGGCGCTCTAGCCAGCTGAGCTAATCCCCCAATTTTTAATTAAAAATTACGAATTATGAATTACGAATATGATAATTCCTAATCTCTCAACTTCTAAAATTTCCTTTAAGCTAAAACAAAGTAGTCCCGCCCAGACTCGAACTGGGGACCCCTACATTATCAGTGTAGTACTCTAACCAGCTGAGCTACGAGACTCTGTTTTTTGCTTTTGTATTATTTGAATTAACAGCAGAAAGTAAAACCTATCTAATAAATATATTCTTTTATCATTCTCTAGAAAGGAGGTGTTCCAGCCGCACCTTCCGGTACGGCTACCTTGTTACGACTTAGCCCCAGTTACCAGTTTTACCCTAGGCAGCTCCTTGCGGTCACCGACTTCAGGTACCCCCAGCTTCCATGGCTTGACGGGCGGTGTGTACAAGGCCCGGGAACGTATTCACCGGATCATGGCTGATATCCGATTACTAGCGATTCCAGCTTCACGGAGTCGAGTTGCAGACTCCGATCCGAACTGAGAACGGTTTTATAGATTCGCTCCCTCTTGCGAGGTGGCTGCTCTCTGTACCGTCCATTGTAGCACGTGTGTAGCCCAAGGCGTAAGGGCCGTGATGATTTGACGTCATCCCCACCTTCCTCACAGTTTACACTGGCAGTCTTGTTAGAGTTCCCGACTTGACTCGCTGGCAACTAACAACAGGGGTTGCGCTCGTTATAGGACTTAACCTGACACCTCACGGCACGAGCTGACGACAACCATGCAGCACCTTGTAAATTGTCCGAAGAAAAATCTGTTTCCAAATCTGTCAATCTACATTTAAGCCTTGGTAAGGTTCCTCGCGTATCATCGAATTAAACCACATGCTCCACCGCTTGTGCGGGCCCCCGTCAATTCCTTTGAGTTTCATTCTTGCGAACGTACTCCCCAGGTGGGATACTTATCACTTTCGCTTAGCCACTGAACTTGCGCCCAACAGCTAGTATCCATCGTTTACGGCGTGGACTACCAGGGTATCTAATCCTGTTCGCTCCCCACGCTTTCGTCCATCAGCGTCAATCCACTAGTAGTAACCTGCCTTCGCAATTGGTATTCCATGTAATATCTAAGCATTTCACCGCTACACTACATATTCTAGTTACTTCCTAGTAATTCAAGTCTAACAGTATCAATGGCCGTTCCATCGTTGAGCGATGGGCTTTCACCACTGACTTATTAAACCGCCTACGGACCCTTTAAACCCAATGATTCCGGATAACGCTTGGATCCTCCGTATTACCGCGGCTGCTGGCACGGAGTTAGCCGATCCTTATTCTTACGGTACCGTCAAGCTCCCTCACGAGGGAGTGTTTCTTCCCGTACAAAAGCAGTTTACACACCATAGATGCGTCTTCCTGCACGCGGCATGGCTGGATCAGGCTTGCGCCCATTGTCCAATATTCCTCACTGCTGCCTCCCGTAGGAGTCTGGTCCGTGTCTCAGTACCAGTGTGGGGGATCTCCCTCTCAGGACCCCTACCCATCATAGTCTTGGTAAGCCGTTACCTTACCAACTAACTAATGGGACGCATGCTCATCTTTTACCGTTGGAACTTTAATATATAAATCATGCGACTCATATATACTATGGGGCATTAATCCAAATTTCTCTGGGCTATTCCCCTGTAAAAGGTAGATTGCATACGCGTTACGCACCCGTGCGCCGGTCTCAAACACCGAAGTGTTCTACCCCTCGACTTGCATGTGTTAGGCCTGCCGCTAGCGTTCATCCTGAGCCAGGATCAAACTCTTCATCGTATATTTTAATATTGTCGATAATTCGAACATACCTAATTCCGATTTGCCTTACTTTCTTTTTTATTTGTCTTATCTTTTGGATAAGACGGCTGTCAATTCAATATGTCTATGAACGTATTCTTCTATCTTTTTTCGCCTCTCTTTCGGTTAGCGGGTGCAAAAGTACATCTTTTTTCTTAACTCGCAAGCAAATCGAAAAAAAATATTTTTTCTTTTTTTTACTCACACATTTCTTCAAAAAACTTAACCGTTTTGCGGATGGCAAAGGTAAAACCTTTATGCATTCTGTGCAAATCTTTTTTAAACTTTTTTCCAAAACTTATTAATGAACGTCGCCTCTAATGCGGGTGCAAAAGTAGCCATCTTTTTCATTCTCGCAAATCTTTTTAAAACCTTTTTTCAAAGTATTTTTTAAAACACTGAACCTGTGAATGTTGTTAACGAAAGTTTTTTGACTTATTAAAATTTCTTTTGAATTAATGAACTCTATCCAACAACCCTTACCTCATAGCCCCGATTGAAGCGGCACCTTGTACAGCGGAAAGCGGGAATTACATACACTAAAATGCACTGAACTTTCGCTGCT
>NZ_JBMDKL010000025.1:0-11720 GCF_057809695.1 Flavobacterium sp. FG139 | reverse complement strand
GTAGCACTATTGGTTCCAACGTTAGCACCATTCACTTTCCATTGGTAGGCTGGAGTCGATCCTCCATTAGTTGGCGTAGCGGTAAACGTTACACTGGTTCCTGCACAGATGGTAGTGGCGGTAGCCGAAATACTAACACTTGCTGGTAAAGTTGGGTTTACAGTAGTTGCTGTGGATGACGTTGCAGTCAATGCAGAACAACCAGCCGCATTAGAATAGTTAACGGTAACAGTTTTTGAACCTGTGGTCAACCATTTTAAAGTTACAGTAGCATTAGTCGTCCCCAAACCTCCTGAAGTAATAGAATAATCGGTATTTAATACACCCGGTACTGTCCAAACATAATTGGATTGACCTGTTTGTGTGGTATATGTAACATCGGTATTAGCACAAGCTGTAGCTCCCGGTTGTGCAGTAAAACTAACCACTGGCAATGCATTTACTGTGGTTGGTGTTGATGAAGCGGCAGTTAATGAAGTACAACTATTGACATCGGTATAATTTACAGTAACAGTTTTAGAACCTGTAGTCAACCATTTTAAAGTAACAGTATTACTAGTAGTTCCAATACCTCCTGAAGTAATAGAATAATCGGTATTTAAAACACCCGGTACCGTCCAAACATAATTGGATTGACCTGCTTGTGTTGTATACGTTACATTGTTGCTCAAACACGCGGAAGCTCCGGGTTGAGCCGTAAAACTTACAGTTGGACGTAAGTTTACAGTAGTAGCAGTTGATGCCGTAGCTGAAGCAGCTGGACATCCTCCTGCATTATTGTAGTTAATAGTTACTGTCTTACTTCCTGACGTTAACCATTTTAAGGTAACTGTATTATTAGTAGTCCCTATCCCACCTGAAGTAATAGAGTAATCGGTATTCAAAACACCCGGTACTGTCCAAACATAATTGGATTGACCCGATTGAGTAGTATAAGTAACATCGGTATTAGAACAAACAGAGGCTCCAGGTTGCGCTGTAAAGGTAACTGTTGGACGCGCAATTACTGTAACTGCAGTAGAAGAGGTACTAACAGACTCACAAGGAGCCGTGGCAGTTGCGGTAATTAAATCCCCAACGACTAAAGCTGTTAATCCTGTTTTAGTCCATACCCCACCAGTTACGGTAGTCGTTCCTAGGCTCGTACTTCCTTTAAACAATTCTATAGTAGTACCATTAGCTTCAGCACTCGTGCCGCTAACCGAAGTGGTTCCAGCACATAGTGGAGAACTTACTACTGGAGTAGAAGTTGCACTAGTAGGTTGGTACGTAATAATTACTTGTCCGTCACCACCATCACCACCTTTTCTAGCAACAGCATCATCAGATCCTCCACCTCCACCTCCCGGTGCAGTACCGTTAGTACCATTATTATTTGAAGATCCAGCACCTCCAGCACCTCCATTTGGATTAGCACCATTTCCTCCGGCTCCTCCACCATTATTATTACCAGCAACACCTGCAGATCCAGAGGCCGTGGATACATTTCCTAAACTTGAACCCGCAGCTCCACCATTAGTTGGAGTAGCAGTAGAATTATTAACACCTATACCTCCACCTACAGCTAAAGTTCCTATGGTATTAGAACCGGGTGTAGCGTTCGTAGCAGCCGTAGCATTAAACCATGAACTACCACCTGCTCCAGCTGGAGTATTACTATTAGCCGGACCACCTGCTCCTTTAGCACCTACATTATAGTAATAGGTACTCCCAGGCACTACGGTATGATTTCCTTTAGCATAAGCACCACCACCACCACCAGAACCTCCAGCAGCGGTTCCGTTAGCACTACTTCCACCGCCACCTCCAGCACCCCAAACTTCTACGGTTACCGAAGTAACACAAGAAGGAGCTACCCATGTAGTAGTTCCTGAAGTACTAAAAGTTACTGCAGTTAGAGTAGCTTGCGATCCAGTTAATATAGGTGAACTCAAGGCTCCACCAGTAACAGCGTAAACTCTAAAATAATATAAAGTACCAGCTGTTAATCCGGTAACAGAAGCACTCACGCTATTAGCGGCTACTTGTTGATTAAAGGTAAATGTGACATTATCGGTTGAAGTATAAACAACATAACCCGATTCATTGGAGGCATTATCCGCCCATCCTAAAGTCATAGAAGTAGCGGCAACATTTGAAAAAGCTAAATTACTTGGTGCTAGAGCAGTGTCTGGCGTAAAAGTGTACGATTTACCACTGGCAATAGCCGTTGTTTGTGCGTTGTTCGGGTCGCTTCCATAGGTAGCAACATCAGTAGCAACTGCCATACTTACGGAATTGGTAGCCGAAGTATTTAATCCAATAGAATAGCCTCCTGCGGTCACCATACCAGCACCGTATATAAATTGTATTTTACCCGTAGTTTCAGATAAAATAGCTTGAAAAGTCATTACAGAAGCAGCTGATACAGAACCAGCTCCAGTATATTGATTGGTGCGCCATTCTACAACTAAAGTTCTATTGGGAGCAGTACCGTTTACACCATACTTAACATACCCATTAGTACCCGTAGTCAAATCATCCCAAAAAGGAGCAATTCTAGGCGTATCTGCCGCATCTGCTAAGTTATTCGTGTAAGAAGTACCTGATGCTGCCACAACACCCAATTGCATTTGTCCATTAGCATTAACAGCAAACTGAGTATAACGAACGCCATTAAACCAAAAATCAAATCCAATGTTGGTAAGAGCCGAATTCCCATCATCATTTCCTGTCGTAATTAAAGTACCTAAACTAGTGTAAGTAGCCAAACTAGCTCCAGTAGAAACCGCACTAGGATAGGTCGTTGAACTAATGGTTTGGGAATGAGTGCCAAGGCTAAAAAATAAAATAACAGCTAAAAAAAAGAAATGTATTGTTCTTTTTTGATGTAATCTTGCTTTTCTAAATTGTGGTAATCTTTTTTTCATAAGTATTGTGCTGTGTTGTGTTCTTAACTTTCTGTAAAAAATAAATAATGAGTCATTTACGAGACAAAAGTAAATTTGGATGTTATGCAATCCAATTAAAAAAGTTTAACAACCAATAAACTCGTTAAAGGGTAAAACCAATAATGAATAGTCAAAAAACATTTTATTAAAAATCGGGACACATTAAATCATTCTTTTCAAAATACCAAGCAAACATAAATAAGTTATCGACGAAATGCAATTTTTAACGTTTAATTACCAATTTATTCGACAAAATACATTTTTTAAAATAATATTGCGTTTTATCCTACAAAAAAATACAATCATTGAAACTGTTATCAAAAAGTATAAAAGTACACAACAAAAAAGAAGAGTCCTCTCTATCGAAAGGACTCTTCTTCAATACTTTATGGAATTATCAAATATCAAAATTCAACTATCAAATCCCAATTATCAACAGAAAACCAGCAACAGACAACACACTACAAAAAAAAGCCCTCTCTTACAAAAGGGCTCTTCTTCAATACTATATAAAATTTTTAATTCTTAATTTTTAAATTATCAATTCACCACTTTTCGAACGGCTCTATATCCTTCTGTAGTCACCACTTCAACCAATAACACTTGGTTGGTCGTTCCTACATTGATTCGAGTCTCGTTAGCATTGATGTCTTTTTTCTCCACAAGCAATCTACCTCTAATGTCAAAAATTCTAACACTCGACATAGTAGCCGTACTGGTATTCACCACCACATCATGATTCGATTGACGAATGACATTGATGCTGTTAGCACTAAAGATATTGGTATCGTTGCTCAACAAGTTTTGGTACACCAACTCAAAGCGGGTATCAAACGTCCCAGCAGCCGAAGTGAACACAAACGGTGTTGTTGTAATATCATGATAACTTCCATCATTGTTGTCTTTGATGTAAACTGTTTGTGTCCCACCAGCAAACAAGCCGTCTGCATGATCAATAGCAATAGTATACGTTCCTGCATTAGTCACTTTATAGTTCAACGGCACTACATCAGCAGCATCAAACGGAACCGGACGTCCTTGCATTACCAACGTCTCTGCTCCTACTTTAGTGTTAAGGGCAATAGCGCCATCGTTCAAGAATTTACTATCCGTAGCATCGAGTGCTAAAGTACCATCGGTAAAGTAACCCACTAACGTTTGTGAAAACTCGTCGGTAGCACCCGTCATGTTCAACCAAATTCTATGAGATTCTATCGTTGCTGTTGAAGCCGCTGTTGCTGAACCTCCAGGTCTAAAGAAACGATCTTCAGAATCAACCGTACGTTGTCCGTTATTAAACACCAACGAACTTGCACCATTTTTAGCCTGTACAATAAAACCTTGACCAACACCAATTACTCCCAGTGGATGAGACGTTGTCGCCGGTGTTAACGAAGCATTAGCTAAAACGTTGGCAGTAAACGAATGTGTAGTGGTATTCCAAGTACAGTACGAAGCCAAATTCGGATTGTTAGTTTTTCTCCAGAAATACAACGTCTCTTCAATATTCGAAGCATTATCTGCCGCAAACTGAGCGATACTCAAATCGGATGGGTACGGATTACCCACTAAATTATATCCGTTAGTAGAGGCTGTTTGGGTAACCAAACTAAAGGTCTGAGTACCGTTATTTGGAACTCCTGTAAAACTTCCAGTCCAAACAGCAGGTGCCGTTGGATGGTTGTATGGTACTCGTATTAAATAGCCGCGTCCTGTAGCAAACTGAGTATGGTAGGTATCTGTTCCATTAACACCCGCAGTATTAGTACCCGTTACATTCAACAGAGGTGTTGCACCAATACTGTTGCTGTACAAGTTGGTCGGCGAATCATACACATAAAAACGATTAGCAAAAGTAAACGGTGAAAAAGCATACAACTCTTGTCCTGCCACTGGCGAAGACCACGCCGTATAATCCAATCGCATTAACGGTTTGCTGTTGCGTTTTACAATAATATTACCCGTATTTACAGCACTCGGATTCGATTGCATCAAGTTAGCCGAACTGTTAAAAGTCAAACTTCCTGTAGTCACTGTTACCGATCCACTCAAATATAAATTTTTACCCGAATCTACCGTAACCACACCACCATTAACAGTCACACTACACGCTGTCAAATCTGAAGATACCGTATAGTTGCCGGTGAACACAACCGCATCAGTACTCGTAGGACCTGTTACATTATCCCAAGCCGTACCATTCCATGTAACCACACCACCCACGGTAATCGTTAAGGTAGTGGTTGTAGCACATTGACCCGCATCAGGTGTAAAGGTATAAGTAGTAGTAGCGGTATTGTTTAAAGCTGGTGACCAAGTACCAGTATACCCATTGTTAGACGTCGTTGGTAACGCACTCAAGCTAGATCCCGAACAAATTGGCGCTACAGCAGTAAACGTTGGCGTTACATTTGGTGTAACGGTAATAGTTAACGTATTAGAAGTGGCTGGCGAACCAGTCAAACAAGGTGTAGCGTTTGAAGTTAATACAACCGAAACTACATCACCATCAACTAAGGATGAAGTGGTAAACGTAGCACTATCGGTTCCAACTGGTGTAGCACCCACGTACCATTGGTAACTTGGAGTAGTTCCACCATTAGTTGGCGTAGCAGTAAACGTTACACTGGTTCCAGCACAAATAGTTGTTGCGCTTGCAGCAATACTAACACTAGCCGTTAATGTTGGGTTAACCGTTACAGAAATACTATTTGATGTTGCTGGCGAACCTGCTAAACATGGCGTAGCATTTGAAGTAAGCACAACAGAAACTGAATCACCGTTGGCTAAAGTTGTTGATGTATAAGTAGCACTATCGGTTCCAACTGGTGTTGCTCCCACATACCATTGGTAACTTGGGGCAGCTCCACCATTGGTTGGCGTAGCGGTAAACGTTACACTAGTTCCAGCACAAATTGTTGTTGCACTAGCTCCAATTGAAACAGAAGCCGTGATATAAGGATTAACTGTCATAGTAATCGTATTCGAAGTGGCTGGTGAACCTGTCAAACAAGGTGACGCATTTGAAACCATCACAACAGCAACCTGATCACCATTCATTAAAGTAGACGAAGTAAATGTAACTCCTGTCTCTCCTGGTATATTTGCACCATTTAATGTCCATTGATAAGTTGGTGCACTACCTCCATTGGTTGGAGTAGCGGTAAAGGTTACACTAGTTCCTGCACAAATACTAGTTAGTGTAGCACCAGTAGAAACTGACGCTGGTAAATTTGGATTCACAGTTACTGTTGATGTTCCAGTCACTGAAGCTGAACATAACCCTTCTGAAACAGAAACTAAACTCAAAGTCTGATTTGAAGTAGCTCCATTAACTGTAATTGTAGCAGTTCCTCCTGTCAATACTACGTTTTGAGTAGCACCACTATTAATAGTATAATTTAAAGTGGCACCATTTGTACCTGTTACAGTAAATGATGCTGTGTTTCCAGAACAAATAGGACTGTTATTCGATTGAATTGAAGCGGACAAAGTACGACAACCATAGATCGAAAAATTATCTAAACCAATTCCTTGTGCATTTGAACCTCCAGAGGCATAAGACCATCTGAAATAAATATCACTACCTGCTGATAAATTTATACCACTTAAAACTACAGATTTTGAAACGGTTACTGGTGCACCAGCCGGAACTGAAGTTGAATTTGCATCAGCAGAAAAAGTATGATTTCCTGTTGTTGCAGCAGTCCAAGTAGTTCCATTGGTGCTGTAGAAAAATGTTAAGTTACAAACATTTGTTCCTGTTCTGTATTTTTCATAATCAAATGATACCGTAATATCATTCATCGTTGAAGTAGTATTGTTACGTACTTTTGACAATATCGACAAACCAACGTTATTTGCAGCTGTTCCTGTTGGGTAACTTCCTGAAGTTAAAAACCCAATGGCACGTTCAGTTGATGACGTTGGATCACCATTAGCCCAGTTATAGGTAGCTCCTGTTGAAGCTGCTGCTAATGTACCCCCACGATTGGTAGTAGCTGAAATATTATTGGCAGCATCAATCCACAAAGGAGCTGAAGGTGAACCTACTGCAGTACTTGCTTTAAAACCTTGAGGTAAACTGGCTGTTGCAGATGTACCAATTGACATATCTTCTGTCACCGCAACTCCAAGTGCATTCATAATAATGTAGTCTGGTGCTGGTACTGTAAAAGTATTCGATGTAACAGATGTCAAACCAGTAGCAGTAAACGTAATTGTTGCTCCAGAAACTAATGCAGCACTTGAGGCTGTTAAGTTACTATAAGTAACCACCCCAGAAACCCCATTCAATGTTAATGTACCACCCAAAGTGTATGCACCAGCACCCACTGCAGCATTAACTGTGTTGGTTGCGTTAGCAACAGTATTACCATATTGATCTTGAATTGCCAATACTGGTTGTGTTGCTAAGGTTCCTCCATTACTAGCAGGAGCAGTAGGCTGTGTTGTAATTCCTAATTTTGTTGCAACTCCATACCCAATTGCCTGACTCACACTAGTAGAACCATAATTAGTTGCGTTAACCGCAATAGTTTTTGTTCCTGCTGTTTGCAACAAAGCAGCCGGTGTTGAAGCAGAAGGTGTAAAAGTAATTTGACCCGCCGACACGGTGTACCCTGCGGTCAAAGTAGTTCCTCCAACCGTTACACTAGTAATAGCTGCTCGCCAAGTTGGATTATCAGTAAATGTGATTACAAATGGATTATCAACAGTGGCTCCAGAGGCAGCTGTTAATGCAGGCGGAGTACCAATTAAAGTCATGGTATTACCCGTTGCTGTTCCTGTTACAGTTACATTTGCTGTGGTATTTGCAGCAGTTAAAGTTGCTGATAGAGTACGTCCAACAGTCGCTAATGCAGAAGCATCAGCAATTAATAAATAGCGTGTTACCGCTGTTAAACCTGTTTGACCTGTTACGGTAAAACCTAAAGTTGCCGAATACGTCGCTACAGTTCCTATTGGAGCTGCAATCTCAGCAGCATCAGCAATACCGTTGGCATTAGCATCTACAATAATTCTGAAATTCGAATATTCTGTTGCAGTAGCAGTACCGCCTAGGGTAATGTTTGCCGCAGTAAAGTTAAACGAATTGGTACAAGCATTCGGTGTTAATCCAAATCCAAAAAGTACTGCATTCGATGTACCAGCTACAATATTTCCTGTTGCAGGTGTACCTGTATTTGCTAAAGTAAACGTTGGTGTTACCGCAGACGTAACATTAATATTAAAAGAGTTAGAAGATGCACTCCAATCAATTACACGAATATAATAAACAGTTCCTCCTGTTAAAGAAGAAGTTATAGTCTCAGTAGTGGTAGAACCATGAGATGTTGCTATTGCAGTACCCGTAGTAGGGCAAGAAGTTGAAAACAAATCTATATCAATATCTGGTCCAGTGGTAAACGTTAATGTAACGGTATGATTTCCACTACATGTTGGTGTAAATTTATACCAAACGTCCGTTTTTGTAGAGCCATAAGTGAATGTATTACCTGAAGTCGTGGTTGCTCCTGAAAGTGTTCCAGAAACAGCCGCTGCACCAATAGTCAATGTAGTAGCATTCGAACATATATCGTTTGCTGGTGGTGGAGCAAATACTGCATTAGTATTTCCTACAACAATCAAGTTACTACCGTTTTGTAAAGCAACTCCTGTTGCCGTAGTAGTTGTAGTATTCAACGTTACTGGATACGTAGTGTATGCAGTCGTGTAATTTCCTAATTCACCCGTACCTGTATTAGTGAAAGAAGCTGCTTGATTCGCAGCAACCCATGTTGGGGTCACCGTAGCAGTTGTTGCCGCAGAAGAAGTCACACTCCATTGTAGCGTAACAATCTTAGTAGCATCAGAGGCAGCATTAGTGATAGTACTTCCTACGTTCACAGATAAATCGGAAGTTCCAGTAGTATTGGTAATCGCAACTGGTGTATAGTTGGTGGTATTCAATCCAATTGGAAAGGTAAATGCCGTGTTACCCACTGCAGCTTTTACCACACGACCTGTACCGCTGGTTACAATATAATTAGTTGCTGAAGCATTCGTGATGCTTGCACCAGAATTTAAAGTCAAATTATTAGTTCCTAAAGTCAACTTACCCGATGTCAAATCTAAGTTAGTGGTTACAACAATGCTGTTGTTTAAAGTAAGACCCGTACTGTTGTTCAATTTTAAATAATCAAACGTAGTTGCTCCTGTTAGGGTTTGTGCAGTGGTACCACCAAATGTGGTCAAACGACTATTAGCATTGAAGGTTCCACTGTTAGAAAAATTACCGCCGATGGTTAAATCACCACCAACAGACGCACCCAAAGTTAACGTACTTCCTGTTCCAATAGTTAAGGTACCTGCTAAAGCTCTTGCGGCTGCAGCTGGCATGTTTACCGAACTCGTAGTCAAGGTCACGTTTTGTGGATTTCCAGTACCAGCAGTTGTGGCGTTTCCAGTCCATTCATTACCTACACCATATCCAGTTACACCATTGTAAACAAGTGTTGCAGTATTGGCATAAATTGGTGCATTGGTATTCGCAAATCCACCAGTATTAATTTGTAATGTACCGTTAATGGTCGTTTTGGCAGATCCAAAATCCAAACCTGCTGTTAATATAGTAGTTACATTGGCACCGATACTTAACGTTCCTGCACCTGTTACAAATTTATTTCCAGTAATATTTAAAGTTGCACCAGTAACGGTTGAAGTGATTGATCTTCCTGCCGCATTAGCAGCAATATTACCATTTGTATTCGCTAAAGTTAACGCTTGTCCGTTTAAATCTAACGCACCTGCATTTGACAATTGCAGCACATCTCCTGCTGTGGTATTAATGGTTACTGCTGTAGCTGGCGACGAACTCAATTGTACGTTACCTGCCGCTTTATTAATCACTAAATAATCAAAAAACACAGTACCTGCACCAGTTTTGGTAATCACTTGATTTCCGGTAGCTGCGTTAAAGAATACCGCTTTACTATTATTAGTTTGAGTAGCTGTAGCACCAATAGTCCAGTTTCCAGCAGTAGTAACATCTCCACCCAAACTGATGGTTCCGTTTACCAATACATTCCCTAAAACAGTTAAACCACCCGAAGTAGTATTCAATACGGTTGATGCGTCTACGGTAATGTTGCCCGAACATTGTGCCGCTGTAGTACCCATATTTAAAGTGGTTACCGTACCTGGATTAGAAATTTGTACGTTTGCCGGATATCCTGCTCCCGAAGTAGCACTCCACTCATTACTACGACCGTAAGCTGCTCCAATATTATATACTAAGGTTGAAGACGCTCCATACGTTGGCGCTTGGTTAAAGAAACCACCCGTATTGATTCGACACGTTGCGTTAAGTGTTAAAGTTGCACTCGATAGTGTTACTCCAGCAGCCGTTTGAAAGACTCCAGTAACCGTGCGGTTAGCGCCCGAATTCAAGGTTAATCCTCCTTGCAAAACAGAAACGTTTACCGGACCACTTGTGGTAGGCCAGTACACATCAGCTGAATTTACACCATATGAAGAAGTATTGTTAAAATTTAAAGAACCTGCGGCACCATAAGTAAAATTAGTTCCACTTGCAAAACCACCTGCATTTAACTGGAAAGTACCGTTAACGGTTGTAGTTCCTGTACGGGTTAAACTTGTTGCCGTAGACACAGTATGAGTAGCTGCAATAGTAACGTTATCGGTTGCTGTTGGCACGGTACCTGTTGACCATGTGGAACCTGTATTCCAATCACCTGAAGCAACTGAAGTTATTCCTGCTGCTGTAGCTGTTACTGTTACTGTTGAACCATTAACCCAACGAACTGTTGAACCACTTGCAGAACAATTAAATGGTACCATATACAAAACTAATGAAGTACCTGCAACTATGTTGACACTACCTGTGAACGTGTTTGAAGTTGTACTTGTGCCAGTTGTTCCAAATTGAGTTAGTGCACCACCATTATTACTATACATTACAGCAAAACTACAAGTTGTACCTGTACCACTCACTGCAGTACTCCATACCACATTAGATAAATTTACATTAGTAGTTGAATTGGCTGTAATAGTAGTTGCATAAAACAAGTTAGCCGTTACTGCAGCACTTGCTGTTGCAGAGACAAATCCACTTCCGCTTAAGGCGGTTGAAGCACTAGCACATGTTACAGCACTTCCTCTCGACCAGTTAGAAAATGAAACTCCGGTAGGCGGTGTTGTATACGTTGCTGTTGGAGTGGCAGGACAAGTCACTGATGCTCCTCCACCTATGGTTACTGTCGTCTGCCCAAAAGACAAACTACTCGACAAAAGCAACAGCAGCAACCCTAAAGTTGATACCAATTGAACGTAAAATTTTGTGCCAGTTTTGGCAAAGTTAAGTTGGGTAGTGTTATTCATAAAAAATTATTTTTTTAATGATGCTTTTAAAACCTATTCCGTTGAGTATGAATACAATTTTAACAGCCCGTAAAAGTACATTAATTTTTTAATTAACAAAATGTAAAGGATGTAGATTTTTTACTATTTCGATAAAATACACCTTCTTAAGGAATTCTTAAGAATCTGTTAAGAATTTGCGTACTTTTTAGTAACATTATCCGAACAACTCAAATCTACTAACCCAAATCTAAACTTATTTTAGAACAGGTCAAAGCCTAGTCAAAGGCATGGATAGTGTATGAAAACTGCCCTCAAAACACCATCCAAAAAAGTACTTTTACAACATAAAATATTCCAAAGTATTTACAACAAAAAACCCTTCTCAAATCAATGAGAAGGGTTTCTGGTTTTGTAAGTCGTGTAAAA
>NZ_JBMDKL010000024.1:0-12555 GCF_057809695.1 Flavobacterium sp. FG139 | reverse complement strand
TTGTAAAGGCTTGGTCTTGGTTCATCGCCACTTCTTGAAGCCGCGAAACGTTAGCGGTCAGCATAGGAAAAAACTGCAAAAAAGAAACCCATTTTATAATTGAACATGGTTGACTTAAAAGACTTTAAAAGAGAAACAGAATGTGTTTACAAAAATGAACGTTATTTGGTTCGTGACAACGGAGCGGTGTTACGCTATCCAGTTGACGGAAAAAGAGCTAGACCAACTGATAACAATTGGACTTTTGGAAAACTAAACATAAAGTCAGGCTATTTAGAAATTGCTTCTGTTAGAATTCACAGAATAGTTGCAACCGCATTTCACAGCGAACCACCAACAAAAGAACACGTTGTTGACCATATTGATACAAACAAGCAAAATAATCGTCCTGAAAATCTTCGTTGGATAACAAGATTAGAAAACATTTTACTCAACCCAATTACAGCCAGACGAATTGAACTTATTTGCGGAAGTATTGAAGCATTTCTTGCTGACCCATCAAAATTCCGTGATAAATTTCCAGACCCAAACTATAAATGGATGTGTGCTGTTTCGGTAGAAGAAGCGGAAGTAAGTTTAAAACGAATGCAATCTTGGGCAAAAAGTGATAAACCATTGCAAGGAGGTTCGTTAGGACAATGGATTTTTAGCCGAGAAATTGTTGAAAATCCATCTGTTACACGACCAAATTACATAATGTCTAAAACGCCTTATGCAGCACAACGTATTGTTTTCAACTTTGAGGATAAACCAAACGAATATCCGAGTACTCCGCAAATGTTTGAGGGAGAACCATTGACATTATATAATGAACGTTTGACAAAAGGAGCTACTTTCTTCCGAAACCATAACGGGGAATATGTAGTTGTGGAAAGTGGATTTTCCAGAGACAAACAAACCCTATTTGTACTGACAAAGGCTGATTATGTATATCGAGAACAAAAAGATGGAGAATGGCAACCCGTGCCCTTAGATGAACTTCCGGAAAAGGTATCTGATAAAGAATTGCCTCATTCACTTACGGAAGTAACCTATGAAAATGGTTTATTTATACATGGAAAGGTAGAAACGGGTTTTCATCCAACTGAAGAGTTAGAAGAAATATTTAAAGAATATACTAGTGAATAATAATGCCGAACCGCTAACACAGGTTTTATGCTATTGCTAGACTCGGGATTTATTTGGAAGCTTGGTCTTTTATCTTCTTTTTTTTCATTCAAGTTTTTTCTTTCAAAGTTTTCGGTATATTTGTTTTCGCCAGTCTTTAAATTACGCAACAGACATAAAGCCTGGGAACGTTAGCAGTAAGTGTACCGCAGATCGTAAAATTTAACTATGAGAAAACTTTATTTTATATTATTTACTTTATTTATCGTGGTTTCTTGCAACCGAAGTGAACAAAAGCGAATTACTGAAGACGAACACGTCGTGGAATATTTAAAGAGAAATGGAGACAAGTTAGTTAAACCTCGAGAAGTATTTCATTGGATATACTTCAAAACTGAATTGGAAGCAGACAACTTTATTAAAGAAACAGAAAACAAGAACTTTATTTTTGTTTCAAAACGAAAGGTGGAAGATAATTATCCAATCCAAGTGGAACTCAAAAGAATAGATAAAGTTGACATTAAAAGTGTAAATGAATATAGTTTATACTTATTGGAAGTTGCGGAAAAGTATAATGGAGACTATGATGGCTGGGAAACAAGTGTAGAAAAATAATAAACACCTACTGCTAACAGCGGTTTGCTTCAATGGCTTGGCTTGGGATTTATTTGGAAGCGGAAGTAAATATCTTTTTTCTTTCTATTGACGTTTTATCTTTCAAAGTTTTCGGTATATTTGTTTTCGTCAGTAAGTGAAAAACGCCACTGAAGCAAGCCGCGAAACGTTGGCAGTAATTTTTGAAAACCGAAAAATAAACTAAAAATGAAATTAAAAAGAAATCTATTAAGCTTAATAATAATGTCAATTTCTTTTTTGTCTTTTGGACAAAATGAAACTTTAAAAGCTACATCAATTGATGTTGTTCCACATTGGAATAAAGGCGAAACACATTCAGTAATCATAAAATCTACAACAACAGATATTATAAAACAAAAACCAGTTACATATTTGACGACTTACAATGCAAATTTTAAAATTTTAGAAAAAAGCGAAACGGAATATTTAGTTGAATGGACTTACACAAATTCTAAACTTGCTGATAAAGAACCTGTAATAGAAAATAACATATTAGCTAAACTTCTAAATATAAAAATTGATATAAAGCTATCAAATTTTGGTAAATTTATTGAACTTGTGAATGTTGACGAGTTAAGATTGGCTTCAAATAAAGTAATAGATGAACTTATTGCTAAAGAAACAAATCCAAATATGAAAGCTCAATATAATAGTGTAAAACAATTGATACTTTCAAAACAAGGTTTGGAAGTTGCATTACTAAAACAAATAAAACTTTATAATTTTTCTTTTGGTTATAAATACAAAACAGACTTTGAAAAAATTAATAATGTAAAATTTCCAAATCCATTAGGAGGTGAGCCTTTTGATGCGGTTGAAAAAGTTAAATTAGTAAATATAGATTTTAAAAATTCAATTTGTAAAATTGAAACTAAGAAAGATATAGATGGCGAAATACTGACGAAATCCGTTATGGAATTCTTAAAACGAAATAACAAAGTTAATATCAAAGAAATTGAAAAAGAGTTTGGTAATGATACTTTTGAGATTAATGAAAATTCAATGCAAGAATTAAATTTTGAAAAAGGAGTTTTATTAAAATCATCATTCAAAAGAACTATGAATTTAGGAATACAAAATCGAACGGTGTTAATCGAGATTGAAGCCGTCGAATAAAACTACTGCCAACAGCCGTTTGCGCCAATGGCGTGGCTCGGGATTTATCGGAATGCGCAAGTGAATATCTTTTTTCTTTCAATCGCGTTTTTTCTTTCTAACTTTTCGGTATATTTGTTATCGTCAGTGTCGAAAACCGCCACTGGCGCAAGCGACGGAACGTTAGCGATCATTGCCGAAAACTACATCTTTAAAGAAAACATAAATGGGAAATAAATCTTTTGACTCAGAATTTAGAAACGAATGTGGAAGAATATTGGATGAGTTATACAATAAACCTATGAATATAGGTGAAACAAAAATAAAGAGAATCGTAATAGAAGTTGAAAAGAGGCATATCGATTATTTGGTAGATTTGAACTTAATAAAAGATTTGAAAACTGGAAGTGGTGGCAAATATGGAATTCAATTAGAACGAAAAGGTTATGAAGTGTTTGAGAAATATAATGGTTGGACAAACTATTTAAATAAAGTTGTTGACCGAGATTTAAAAATAAGTAAAGCAAAGGAATTAGCTATAGAATATTGGTGGTTATCTATTGCAATTTCACTTCTTTCTTTAATCTTAGCAATAATAAGTTTGTGTATTAAAAAGTAAAGCAACGAACGCTAACAGCCGTTTGCACCAATGGCGTGGCTTGGGATTTATCAGAATACGGAAGTGAATATCTTTTTTCTTTTAATCGCGTTTTTTCTTTCTAACTTTTCGGTATATTTGTTTTCGTCAGTGTCGAAAACCGCCACTGGCGCAAGCGACGAAACGTTAGCAGTAACTTTATGAAAACAGTTTTAACGACAATAATCTTACTTATGATTGGCAATTTTTCTTATTGTCAAGAGAAAACTATTGTCACAAATTTAGAAGGATTTTATTTTAGTGGATTTGAAAACTCAAATTTCATGCAAATCGATTTTGAAAATTGTGTTTTGATTACTGAAAGTTGGACGGAGTTTTCTCCAAACATAAAATACAAAGGAAAATCGTTTGATTTTAGCCAAATTGAAAACTTAAATGATGTTTATCTTAAAGTTAATGCTGAACTATTTACTGGAAAATCATTTGGTCATTTAGGTTCGTGGCAATCAAAAATAATTATTACAGAAATACTAGAAATAGACACAAATCGGAACTTTGATAAATGCTTAAAAGATTGTGGAAAAATAAAACGAAAACGAAAAAATTAAAGCTACTGCTAACAGCCGTTTGCGCCAATGGCGTGGCTTGGGATTTATCAGAATGCAGAAGTGAATATTTTTTTATTTCAATCGCGTTTTTTCTTTCAAAGTTTTCGGTATATTTGTTTTCGTCAGTGTCTAAAACCGCCACTGGCGCAAGCGACGAAACGTTAGCGGCAAGTTTCGCATAGCGTTATAAATAACAAATATTGAAATGACATAAAATTATTGCAATATGAATACATTTTTGAAAGTTGGATTAGGATTTATACTAGGTGTATTTTTTACATTTGGATTGTTGTATATTAATGGAGTAAACCAAAATACTGAAGAAAATCAGTTGAGAGAAGAAATCCGGGTGCAAGCATTAAAAAATCTGAAACAATCATTAGGCGGGGCTAATTCAGATGAAAATGGTCAAAGAAATATTCAATCATTTGAACTTACAACAACAAATGGTATAGTTAAATTACATACATATATGTCAAAGGATTCAGTTAAGATTTTAATGGGTCGTCCACAATCAACAGATATAAATGATTATGGATATAATGGAAAAGTTTCCGAAACTTGGAAGTATAAAGGAACAAATAGATATGTTGATGAATTTACCATCGAGTTTGCTAATGGCAAATTGAAATCAGTTAATCAATTTAAAGACCATTAACTCGTAGTTTGTAATGATTACTTAAAAAAAACCTGCCGCTAACAGCCGTTTGCACCAATGGCGTGGCTCGGGATTTATCAGAATGCGGAAGTGAATATCTTTTTTCTTTCAATCGCGTTTTTTCTTTCTAACTTTTCGGTATATTTGTTTGCGTCTGTGTCGAAAACCGCCACTGGCGCAAGCGACAGAACGTTAGCAACCATTTATAAACGACCCTTATGAATCAGTACTTCTCTCTAATAATTATAAGTTTTATTTTTCTATCATGCCAAAAAAATGATTCTAACAAATTTATTGGAACATGGAAAGGCATTCATACAGAATCTGGATATGCAACACTGAAAATCAATAACGAGAACAATACATTTACTTACCTTAGTGGAGGAAATGGAATGAAGACTTTCTCAAGCGGAAATTATAAAATCGTTGGTGATTCAATCGCATTGACAAGTACAAACGCAACTGAAATAAAAGGTTGTTATTATGTAATTCCATTTGGACAGTGTTCATTTAAGGAAATGAGAACTACCAAATTAAATTGTATTCCTTCAAAAAAAGAATTCTATGAATTTTTAGATAATGAAATTTTTTACATCAAGAATAATTCATTAATTTATAAACCAGCTTTAAATAATAATTGCCCGAAAGGGTCGCTTACTGAATTTGTTAAATAAGAGTAATAAAAAAAACGGTTGCTAACAGCCGTTTGCACCAATGGCGTGGCTTGGGCTTCTCGGAAAACGGAAGTGAATATCTTTTTTCTTTTAATCGCGTTTTTTCTTTCTAACTTTTCGGTATATTTGTTTTCGTTTGTGAGTGAAAATCGCCACCGGCGCAAGCGACAAAACGTTGTGCGAAATTACTCTATGAGTCTAGAATCTAATACGAAATAAATAGTAATAACTAAACCGAATATTAAAAAATCATAATTAAGCCAAATGAAAAAATTAATTCAAAAAAATATATTCACAACTACTGAATTCCAAATACTTGATAATAAATTATCCTTTACAGAACGTAGATTTGGAAATGAAAATGAAAGAGAAATACTATTTGAAAATCTAGGTGCAAGTAAAAGGTCACAAAAAATTTCAAAACCTTTATATTTAGTAGGAAGTTTTGCTTCAGCTCTCATTTCTTTTCTAGCTTATTTTTTATCTGAATCAACTCGAAACGCTATTTATGGCGGAATCTTTTGGGCTGCCGTTGCTTTATTTACTATAGGATATTACTTTGCGACAAAAAAAAATATATGGAAAATTGATTTTTACAATAACAATACTAGAATGCTTCTAAATATTTATAAAGAAATACCTAATAAAACTGAAGTATATAATTTTATTGAGGAACTTATAATTGCTAGAAATGAATATTTAAAAACCAATTATACTCGAATTGATAAAAATCTAAGTTATGAAAGTCAATTTAGTAAGCTTGAATGGTTAAAAAATATTGAGGCTATAAGCATTACAGAATTCAACGCCCTGCATGAAAAATTAAAGTCCACTTCTGAACCTACAAAAAGACGAGTTGGATTTGAATAATAAAACTTCGCACAACACAGGTTTTGCGCTATTGCTAGGCTTGGGGTTTATTTGAAAAGTACAGTGATTATCTTTTTCTTTTTATTCACATTTTTGTTTTCAAAGTTTTAGGTATATTTGTGTACGCCAGTCTTGAAATGCGCAACAGCGCAAAGCCTGGGAACGTTAACAACAATAATTTTTTTCCCCACAAGTGGAGAAAAATCAATCTTTGTCTTTAGGAAATTACTGTTGTTAACCGCGGTTTGCGCCAACGGCTGGGTTCGGGATTTATCAGAATGCGGAAGTGATTATCTTTTTTCTTTTTGTCGACGTTTATTCTTTAAATCTTTTCGGTATATTTGTTAACGCTTGGGCTTGAAAGCAGCCGCAGGTCGCAAGCCACATAACGTTGGGCGTCAGTTATGCGGAACGCTAAAAACTAGAACTTTAATCGGAATTCTAAACTTATTCTTCTGAATTCAAATCTTTGCGCATAAAAATCAAAACTCGGAGCTTACTCTACTGAATCCAAATCTTTGCGCATAAAAATCAGAACTCGGAACTTTGTCTACTGAGGTCGGGACTTGTGATTTTCACCTTGGGACTTATGATTTCAACCTTGGTACCGAACACTTTCACATCGGGACTTGTCATTTTCACCTTGGGACTTGTGATTTCAACCTTGGGACCAAACATTTTCACCTCGGGACCAGAGACTTTTCCATTGGGACTTATAACTTTCCTATTGGTACTCTTAATTTACATAATGGGACTTATTGGACTTTATAAATGCTACTTTAAAATAAAACCGAACGCCCAACCGCCGTTTGCTTCTATGGCGTGGCTTGGGACTTATCAGAAAACTGAAGTGATTATTTTTTTTCTTTCAATCATGTTTTTTCTTTCTAACTTTTCGGTATATTTGTTTGCGCCAGTGCAGAAAGTAGCCACAGAAAGCAAGCGCCATAACGTTGTGCGTAATTTTAGAAATCAGAATAGAATATAGACTTTAAAAACAATGGAATTAAATTCAAATTCATATTTTAGTATAATATTATTTTCTCTTTTTGGATGTGTTTTTACCATTTTTTGGATAGCAATATTTACTAATTATATAATCATTGGAAATAATTTTCAAATCGTAAAACTTGTTTTAATTCCCATTCTAATTATACCCTTTTGGATTTTATATCTTATTCAAGATTTCTTAACACGTCTAAATTTCTCAAAAAATGGAATTATAATTTACAAAATACTTATATTTAAATTTAAAAAAGTTGACTGGACAAACTTAGATTATTCTTTTAATACAATTGAAACCGGAAAAAACGGAAGTTGTAATGTAGTTTATCTAGTAAAAAATAAAAGTTTAGTTTTAAAAATATCTGAAAGTCAATATAAAAATTATAACGCCATTTACGAATATATTTTATCAAATATTGAAAACAAAGGATTTATAGAGCTTAATTTTTTTGAATCTTTTAAATATTTTACTAAAGGTAAAATCAATAAATTACCCTAAAAAATAAGTTATAAATCTATGTAAAGCTATTGAAAAAACTACGCACAACAGCCGTTTGCACCAATGGCGTGGCTTGGGATTTATCAGAATGCGGAAGTAAATATCTTTTTTCTTTTAATCGCGTTTTTTCTTTCAAAGTTTTCGGTATATTTGTTATCGTCAGTGTCGAAAACCGCCACTGGCGCAAGCGACGAAACGTTGTGCGTCATTTTAGCGGAATGCATAAGAATTCATGAACTTCAAAGAATAAACTTATAATTTTTTGTTAAAGTAATTTATTATTAATAAAAATTATAGTTAGATTTGATAAAATTATAAACATATAAAATCATGGAACAAGTAACATTTAATCAAGATATTGCAATTGATTATAAAACTCCATTTACCCTTACTACACCAGAGGAATATTCGCCACCTGTTACAAGTAAAAGACCTGTCGAATTTTATGCTGAAGGAGGCGGGACTTATTCGTCAGGTCAAGGACCTAGGATTTCAGATGTAGAATTTGGTGTTAAGTTAGGGTTTTAATTTTATGTTAAAATTTATTGTCAAAAAATATCTTACTCCATTTTTATTATTGACTCCAATCTATTCATTTTCTCAAGGAAAAGAAAATAGTTTGGAGTCAATAATATTTGGAAGTAAGATAGAAAATTTAAATGGTATAAATAAGATTAGTTATCAAGAATTTCAATATAGTGATGTGTTACTAATCAATGTTAATGTCGATTCCAGAACCCTTCTTTTTTTATTTGATACTGGTTCGCCTATATCTCTGATTTCTGATGAAATAGCAAAAAATGATAATATTTTAATGCAAATCCCGATGAAAGATGGTTTAGGTAAAGAAAAAAAAGGGAACATCATAATAAAAAACTTATTAATAAATGAAGTTGTATTTAAAGATGTTGCATTTGCCACAATGGATTTCAAAGAACTAAACAAAAAATCTTGTTTAAAAATCGATGGAATTTTAGGCGCTAATGCAATAAAATTATGTAATTGGCAAATAAATCCTTTAGAAGAAACTATCTCTTTTTCTAATTCACCCTTTAATATTAAAGAATCCAAAAACTTTAATTTTGAGTATTATCAAGGTTTAGTTCCAATTGTTAATGTTTCCGTTAATAATAAAAATGTTTGGACATCTGTAGATACTGGTTTTGATAAATGTTTTAAATTAAATGATTCATTTTTTTTAAATAATAATAAAATTGTTGAGGGTCAAGGTATTTATTTTAATACTATTAACGATGAAAGCGAACAAAAAATAAAAAAAACAATTACTGATACAATTAAGATTGGTAATATTTCTTTTAGCAATTTAAAAACTCTTGTTCTTAATGATAAGTCATCTATTGGAATGGGCTTTCTGAAAAAATATATTATCCTTTTAAATAATACTGAAAAAAAGATTTGTTTGTCAGAAATAACAAGTTCTTCATCCCAAAAATTTGATTTGGAATATAGCCTAAAAGTTTCGGTAAATAAAAAAAATCAATTATTTGTTTCATTCTTATGGGAAAATGAAGAAACTAAAAACCAAAAAATTAAAATAGGCGATATTATTTTATCTGTAAACGGCATAAATTGTGAAAATATTTCAGAAGAAACATTTTGTAAAATCAAAACAGAATTTGTAAATAAAAATGCTTTGAATATTATTTTTTATAAAAGACAAAATGAAGTTATTATAGTTAGTCGGAATTTATAAATTAGTTAAATTTATTTTGTAAAAAAAACGAACGCACAACAGCGGTTTCAAGAAATGGCGAGGCTCGGGATTTATTTAAAATCGGAAAGGTTATTAATTTAAAGTTTTGTTTATATTTGTGAAGGCTTGGTTTTGGTTCATCGCCACTTCATGAAGCCGCAAAACGTTAGCCGTCAGTGTTGGAAACCGCTGTAAACAGAAATCTACATAAAATATCAAATGAATTTTCAAAACTTGGAAAAATATTACGATTATCTTGAAAAAGATGATAATTTTAAATATTTAGATTTAAACACCTACAAATATATTACAGATTTAAGAGACAAAACAGATGAAGAAAGTTTAAAGAAAATTTGTTCATACGAGTTGTTCTTCGCTGACTTTTCAATCGAAAATGGTATACATGTTCCAAAATTTCAAATTGGTGCAAATTCTTATCCGACTTTAGAACTTTTTGACGATAACTTTGATTATATCAAATCAAGAGCTAACAGTGTAAACAATCCAAAGTATAAAGCAAAGTACAATCATTTACTTTGGTTAAGTCCAGTAAAACATATTGATTTTGCAAAACAAGCAATTGAAAATTATTTATTGCTTTTGCAGAACTCATCGTTTTCCGTTGAAGACAATACACAATGTCATTCATTTGGCAAATATTTCAAAAACCTTTACGTATTATGTCAAATGGTAAATTTCAAAAAGGATGAAATTATTCGATATTTTTTGTCGCTTTTAGAAAGTAATAAAATCAATGATTTTACCAAATATTCCTTGATGGAGTTTATAGTTGAAAATAATAAAAAAACAGATTCCTCTACAACAAAAATATTTTATGATTACTCTAAAAAATCAATTGAAAAATTAGAATCAAGAGTTTTAGAAAGCTATCTAAATCTATTAATTGTTTTAAGCCAAAAATTAAGAATACCTTCAAATGAATTTCACGAAAAATTAGGTGATTATCACATATCACAACTGAAAACTGAAAAAAATCAAGGCTTTATTGCTCATCATTATTATACAAACGCATTAGAAGAATACAAGAAAGGAAACATCAAAGAAAAAATTGAGACAACAGCTGTTTTATTAGAACAATCTAAAAAAAACATTGACCTTAAGAAGGTTTCTTTTGAGTCGAAAAATGAAAATATAAATAAACCTTTAAATCAATGGTGGAATTCAATCAAATTACAAACAACTCACCTTATTGAGGAAGGTAGTGATTATGTGATATATAACTATTTAATATTAGAGAAATTAATTCCTAATGCAGGAACCCTAAATGAAGAAATTAAACCGGCAAGTTTTGACTTTATATCAACTATCGTTTTTGATATCAATAAAAACATCAATAAAAATAAATCAGGCGGAATTAATTCTTATTCAATATACATTAATAATTTCACTATTCCGCACATTTGGCTTGTCTTTTCAAAGGGAATTAAAAGTGGCAAAATTTCATTTGAGAGTTTAATTGATTACTTACAAATAAACTCTTGGTACGGTCAGGATTTTACATATTTGGACACAAACAATGAAACTCAAGGTTTTAATTGGATTGAATTATTATCACCATCGCTACAAAGTTTTTTTATTCAATCAGAAATTGATATCAAAACAAACAAAAATAATAACCAAGGTTACATTTTAGCAATAGATAGTTTAGTATTAAAATTTGAAGGTTTATTGCGTGAATTTTCAAGAATGATTGGTGCCCAAACAATTGAAATCAAAGAAAGCGGAACAGAGGAAAGAATTAATTTTGAAAAGTTATTAGATAACGAAAAACTAAAATCCTTGATTCCTGAAGACGACATTTCTTTTTTCAAATTTCTTTTTACATCGGAGGGAATGAATTTAAGAAATAACATAGCACATAGTTTTTTTAATACAAAAAATTATACTTCAGCAGTTATGCTTTTATTAATTGTTGCATTATTAAGATTAGGAAATTACAAGATGATTGTTAAAGAAAAAGAGAATTGAGCTAGATTATAAAACTATACTGAATAAGAAACACCGAACGGCTAACAGCCGTTTGCGCCAATGGCGTGGCTTGGGATTTATCAGAATGCGAAAGTGATTATCTTTTTTCTTTCAATTGACGTTTTTTCTTTCTAACTTTTCGGTATATTTGTTATCGTCAGTGTGTAAAAGTCGCCACTGGCGCAAGCGACCGAACGTTGTAGGCAATTTTGGACAAACTCGACGAATTCAATAACTTTATTGTTTTATTAATTTCAATGTTTTTGAATTTTCTGCGAAATTAATTTTCAATAAATAAATTCCTTTAGAAAGAAATGTAATGTCTACAGGTAAAGAAGGATTGAACATAATTGATGAATAAACGATTTGTCCAGCAAAATTAAAAATTTCAAGTCTTAAAACTTCATCGTTTGTATTTATCCAAAAAAATCCATTATTTGGATTAGGTGCCAAACTAAAATTATCTTTATCAAAAAAATCACTACTTAAATTACAATCATAGCTATCAATTATAAGAGTGTTTGAATCATATTCAATTAAAGTTCCTTGAAAGTTATAACTAACATGAACTTTTATCATGGTTTGATCAAAATTTTGCCAATCATAAAATAAAGTAGGACTATTAGCTCCAATTATTGGTAAAAAATTATTTGAGGAATTAATTGGTTTATAATACCATTGATAAGCATCATAAAATTGTCCACTCGTAATCGTTGCAGAACCAGAGCCATTGAAGCATAACAAAGTATCTCCTTCTATCCAGGCTTGCGAAAAACCTTTAATAGAAAATATAATAATAATAAAAAGAAAATTAACTTTAATATCCATAATGTTTCTTAACAAAAATAGTTTTTATTTCTTTATATAATAGATTTTTAAAAAATAAAAACTGCCTACAACACAGGTTTTGCGCTATTGCTGGGCTTGGGCTATTTCGGAAAACATTAGTGAATATCTTTTTCTTTCTATTCACGTTTTTTCTTTCAAAGTTTTCGGTATATTTGTTAACGCCAGTCTTGAAAATACGCAACAGACGCAAAGCCTGGGAACGTTGTGTGCAATTTGCCGAAAAATCCTAAAACTAATTTAATATTAAAAAAAA
>NZ_JBMDKL010000023.1:0-20943 GCF_057809695.1 Flavobacterium sp. FG139 | reverse complement strand
CTATTTTTGAAATATAAATTAACAAAAAAACGTCAACCTATTTCAGGACAAGACAATACGACTAAAAGACAACCCTAAAACAAAAAAAATGAAAAAAGGTTTATTCATGTTAACTCTCTTAATTTTCAACCTTGCTTTTGGGCAAGAAAAAAAGAAAACCACAGACGAAGAAAAACTTACTAAATGTATTCTTGAAAATACAAACTATTTTTCATTTAATGGACAAAAGCCAGATGGAAAAGGTTGGGATATCCTAGAGAATCTTTTCGCAAACAATCAATTTGTTGCATGGGGCGAATATCATAACTCGCCATTATTATCACAATTGACAAATTATGCGTTAGAAAGTGCTTCAAAACAGGGCTATAAAACTTGGTGTGTAGAAACAAGCCCATTTGCAGCAACAGAACTTATGCGTATCGCAAAGTCTAAAAACCCAATGGATACTATTGCTAAAATTGCCAAAGAACGACCAAATTTTACAACGTTCCCTTTTTTTGAAACCAAAGAAGATATAAGTATGCTAACAACAGCTAATAAACTTGGATACAAAATTTGGGGTATTGATCAAGAATTTCAAACCGCTTTTCCTTACTGTCTTGATAAAGTGTACCAGACGCAACCTAAAAACACAAGAGACCAATTTAAAGTCGTTTATGACAGTTTAAAAGTTAAATGGTGGAACCCAGATGCTAAACTATTAGACAGTTTAAAAAATGGAATCAAGCAAACCAATTTAAAAAGAGTATTAGACGACATAAAAATATCAAAAGATATTTACTATTACAGCGACAATCAAAGGCGAGCAGATTTGATGAAAACAAATTTTTATAATTATTACGATGGATTAAAAACTAAAAATGAAAAAGTTTTTTTCAAAATGGGAAGCAATCATTTATCAAAAGGAATGAATTTAGAAACTAATTTATACGACATTGGGAATGCTGTTTACGAGCTTGCACAGAGAAATAAAATGAATTTTTCAAACGTTTATCTTATGGTTAGATACACCGAAGAGAATGGCAAAATAACCGATGATTTAGAGGAAACAAACAATCAAAACCCAAAAGTATTTTCAAAATTATATGACAAAGATCGTTGGGTATTAGTAGACATAAGAAGTTTGAGACTTAGAATGAGATATGATAATTCACTAACTTCAGACGCATACAAAATTATTGAAAAGTATGACTTTGTCTTAGTATCACCAGAAATTCTAAAATAAAAGCCCGAACGGCTAACAGCCGTTTGCGCCAATGGCGTGGCTTGGGATTTATTTGGAAGCGGAAGTAAATATCTTTTTTTCTTTAAATCACGTTTTTTCTTTCTAACTTTTCGGTATATTTGTTTTCGTCAGTGTTGAAAGCCACCACTACGCAAGCGATAGAACATTGTGCGATATGCTACTCCAACTAAATCCATAACTTACAAAATATGAAATCATTCATAAGTTTTACAGTTTTAATATTATTAGTTATTTCATGCAATAAATCGGAAACTAAAACAAAAATTAAAAAAAATAATTCAATATCTAAAGTAGAAATTGATTCTCATTTTGCTTTGAAATTTATTAACGACTATGCAGAATTATGTAAGAGCAAATTTTCATCAAAGGATACAATAAATATAACTGATTGGATTGAAAAAAATAATTTGGTTACAGATAATTTTAAAGTAAACTATAAAAATTTAATTGACGAAGCAGTAAAGGAAGATCCCGAAATGGGCTTAGATTTTGACCCAATATTTGACGCTCAAGATTTTCCAGATAAAGGTTTTGAATTATCCAAAATTGATAAATCTGGGTATCTAATAGTTAAAGGAAAAGATTGGGACGAATTTCAATTACCAATAAAAGTAATCTTTAAAGATAATAAATGGATTGTTGACGGTGCAGGGATAGTAAATATTCCAAAAGAGAAACAAATTAAGAAAATGTAAAGCACAGCCGCACAACAGCCGTTTGTGCCAATGGCGTGGATTGGAATATACCAAAATACGGAAGAGATTACCTTTTTTCATTCAATTGCATTTTTTCTTTCTAACTTTTCGGTATATTTGTTATCGTCAGTCTTGAAAATGCACAACAGCATAAAGCCTTAGAATGTTAGCATGCATTTAGCTCATAAAAAAACTATGAAAAAATGGTACCTTCTATTTTTAATTATTACATTAATATCTTGCAATTCAAACAAGAAGAAATCAATTGTAGACTCAGTTAATCCAAAGGACACTTCTTGTGTTAAAGAGTTAGAGCAAGCCAAAAAAGACTTAAAAAATAATAAGATTGTTTATTGTAATTACACAGGTGCACCTATGCACTTTCCGCTTCGAGCACAAAAAGAAATGGACAGTATGTTAAAGCTGCATAACATAGAATTTATAAACGAATCTTCTCCGTGTGTAGTCAATGAAAAACTAAATTATCATTGTTATTGTGAATTTATGCAAGAAAAAATAGACGAAAAATTTGGAAAAAAATTTATAGATTCTCTCCTATTTATTTCTGATAGTCTGCATGTCTTAAAAAATCTAGATAAAATATATTACAATGGTAGCATGGCAGGTTCATGGGACAAACCAGCATTATTTCCAGGTGATACACATTATGATGAAACCAATCATTCAGGATTACAGAAAGCATTCGATTCTAAAGTTATTTACCCAAAGGATTATCGATATTCCAATGATCCTAATTCCCTAACATTTCTTCAAGTTTATCTAGATATTGACAAAAATGGGAATGCGAAAATATATGATTATCACATCGAGTTCTTTGATTACAAAACCAAAGAAAGCGGTTATAACAAAAAGCACTGGGAATATTTTAAAAAAATAGCTTTTCCATTAATTGAAAAAACAAAATGGATTCCAGCTAAAATCAAAAACATTAATGTAAACTCCAAAAATGACATTACAATTTATTTAAAATAAAAAAAAGCTTTCCAACAGCCTTTGGCACCAATGGCGAGGCTCGGGATTTATCAGAATGCGAAGTGATCATCTTTTTCTTTTAATCGCGTTTTTTCTTTCTAACTTTTCGGTATATTTGTTTTCGTCAGTGTTGAAAACCGTCACTAACACAAGCGACGAAACGTTAGCAGTAACCTTAAAAAAACTCGAAAAACTAAAAACACATAGCTTTTATGGAAAATCAAGGAGCAACAGTTGTAATTAGCCATCACATTTTGGATGGTAAACAAAATCAATACGAAGACTGGCTTAACCAAATTGGTCCAATATGCAGAAGTTTTAAAGGTAATATTGATTGGCAAATAGTTCGCCCTATTCCTAATTTGACATTTAAATATACTGTTATCATAAGATTTGACACAATTGAAAACCTCACAAAGTGGATGGAATCAAATGAACGAAAAAAATTAATTGAAATAGCAAAACCTTTATTTGCAAAAGATGATAAATATTTTATAAAATCTGGCTTAGAATTTCTTTTCTTTAGTGAGAAAGAAGAGCAAAAAATCCCTGTTCGTTGGAAACAATATCTAGTTACTTGGTCGGCAATATATCCTTTGTCAATTCTTACTCCTTTGATTGTACTTCCTTTATTAAAGATATTAAATTTTCCAGATAGTAAATTTGTAAACTCATTTTTTATTTCCGGACTAGTCGTTTTAATAATGGTTTATTTCCTGATGCCTAATTATACACGATTAATTAAGAAATGGCTTTACAAATAAATAAAAGGCAACGCCTCGCACAGGTTTTACGCTATTGCTAGGCTTGGTTTTTCGGAAAACGAAAGTGAATATCTTTTTTCTTTCAATCTCTTTTTTCTTTCTAACTTTTCAGTATATTTGATTACGCCAGTCTCGAAAAAAGCAACAACGCAAATCCTGGGAACGTTAGCAGAAATCCTTTAACAACATAATATTAATAATATGAAATTACTCGTTACGTATACATTTTTAATACTTTCATCAATAAGTGTTTTTAGTCAAGGTAAAATCGAAAAATTAAAAATCCATGTGCTAAAAGAAGGATTTCTACTTTATGAATCAGAGAAAGCCTCGTGGCATGGAGGCGATCTATTCCTTGAAAAGTTTAGTGATAAAACTAAAGTTGGTGGCTATGTTTCTTATAATGATGGAAACAATCCTAAATGTGTATTTATTTCAAAAGAAGATAACAACAAAGTAATTGGAACTGTAACTTTTGATAAAACTTTTGATTTGAGTAATGCAAAAATAGATTTGACAGAACGCGAATTGAGTGATATCGAGAAGGAATATTTTTCTTTAAGAAGAAAAGCTCTTGATAGAATAAGTAATGATACCATTTTTAAACGTTATAAAAACACTAATTATAATTTAGTTCCGCTTATTTCTGGAAAAGAAAAAAGAGTCTATGTTTTAACTGCATCAAATGAGAATGGAAAAGTTGTAATTGGAAATGATTATTTAATTGAATTTAATACAAAAGGAGAAGTAAAAAAAACCGAACGCTTGCATAAAGGAATACTTTTCTTTGAATATGGCGATAAGGAAAAGCAAATGGTTGGAGCAATGCATAGTCATCTTCCTGAATATAATGAAATAATAACCCCAACTGATATTTGCACGACAATGTTATATCAAGATTATACTAAGTGGGAAAACCATACTGTGCTTTCTAAAGACTATGTTTCTATTTGGGACTGCAAAAAAAACGAACTGGTTGTTCTTACAAGAGAAGCATGGGAAAAAATTTCAAAAGATTAATACGACTTCTTCTAACAGCCGTTTGCACCAATGGCGTGGCTTGGGATTTATTAGAATGCGGAAGTAAATATCTTTTTTCTTTCAATCCGTTTTTACTTCCAATTCGCTATATTTGTTATCACTAACTACTATAAAAATCACCGAATTTTCAACTACATCGCATCAATAGTAAGGATATTTGAAAATCTCGTAAATTAAAAATCATGAAAAAAACACTATTCCTCCTATTTATAGTAAACAGCCTCAGCTCTTTTGGACAGGATTATACAATTAATTCCAAATTTTTAAAGTCTGGAGCAATTAAGATTGATACCATAGAAGTACAGATTTCCGTTTATGAAGATAAGATTGTTACTGATAATTTTTTTGAGCATAGTAAGTGTAAATTAAGTATTGAATTTTCCAAAAACAATGAAATCATTGCTCTTGAAAATAGTTCAAAATACAAGTACTGCTATCGTATAAACACATTTGAATTTGACAATGGAAAATTAGTTAATAATGACGAAAGATACCACTTAGACCAGAGCATGTATCCCATTGATGGAACTTTTGAGGAAGTGAAAAAAAGTTATAATCAGAATTTGAATTCAGAATTCTTAAAAAAATATGTAGTCGAATTATATGAAAAAATAATAAACTACCGCTAACAGTAAATAAGCGCCTTTAAATTCCTAAACCCACAAAAATGAATACAGCGTCTTTTCCTATATTGATGTCTGAAAGAGTAGCACTAAGACCACTATCACTTGACGATCATCAAGCTATCTTTGATTTGCGGTCCGACCCAAACAACAACAAGTTTCTTAACAGACCACAGTGTGTCACTACAGAAGATGCCAAAAATTTCATCAATGCTGTCAACGAAAATATTAAAAAAGGTAACTCCTATTATTGGGGAATTACACTATCAGAAACGAAACAACTTATTGGTGCAATTTGCTTATTTGACATAACACACGATACAAAAAGTTGTGAAATGGGTTACGAACTAATGATGCCGTTTCAAGGGCAAGGCATAATGCAAGAAGCATTACAAACAGTAATTAACTTTGTGTTTCAAACTTTAAAATTAAAAAAAATAATAGCCCATACACATCCCGAAAATCTGAAGTCGACCAATCTTCTTTTAAAATTTAATTTTATAAAATCAATAGAAACCAACAAAGAAAATACGAACCTTACTGTTTTCACTTTAACACAATAATTCTTGACAACTTGAATTTAAAAAAAGGTAGTAGAAAATCGAATTAAAATGACAGTATCAATAACAAAAATTGAGTTGAATTCGTATTCAAAACTCATCGCATTTTTCAAATTCAACGGACAAATCATCAACCAACTGAAACAATCCAATTGCAAAAGTTACAAGGCAACAGGAAGTTGGAATTTAAAAGTATGGTATACCATGACTTTATGGGAAAACGAAAATGAAATTGATACCTTTTATCGAAATGGTATTCATTTAGAAGCCATGAAACAATCTAAGAAATTTTCATCTAAAATTCAGTTCAAACGCATCAACCAACCAAACTTAATAAGTTGGAAAGAAGCAAAAAACCTATTTGAAAATTAACCAATCAGCAATACTATTAAAACCGTTACAGGTACTCAACCACCTAGCTTACCGTCATACAATAACTTCATTTTACAACCTTACAACCTACTCTAGTTTTTTTTTTACAAAAAATAATTACCAAAATAATTGCGCAACCAAATAATTGCATATATATTTACAACCATATAGTAGCAAATAAAAATTATGGATGCAAGACGTGATATTTTTCAAGCCATTGCCGACCCAACAAGACGTGCAATTATTGCCCTTATTGCTGTGCAAGCTATGACTCCCAATGCCATTGCCGAACATTTTGAAAACAGCCGGCAAGCCATTTCCAAACACTTACGCATACTAACCGAATGCGAATTAGTCAAGCAAGAACAAAAAGGAAGAGAAATCTACTACTCCTTAGAAATAGAAAAAATGAAAGAAATCGATCTTTGGTTGGAGCAATACCGAAAAATTTGGGAAATCCAATTCAACCAACTCGATTCGTTATTACTAACTCTTAAAAACCAAAAATGATGCACAATTTACTATTTGATTTTACCGTAGACAAATCAACAAAAACAGTAACAATAACTCGAGAATTCGCAGCCAAACTTTCGCTTGTTTGGGATGCGTTTACCAAAGCCGAATTATTAGACCAGTGGGTAGCGCCTAAACCTTGGACGTCCAAAACAAAGTACATGAATTTTGAAGTAGGCGGCCGACGATTTTATGCGATGGTAAGCCCAGAAGGACTAGAACGTTGGTCAATTCAAGAATTTAGTTCCATTACCCCAAAAACCAATTTCAAAATGCACAATGCTTTCGCAGACAAAGAGGAAAATCCAGAATTACCAGGATCTGATTGGGAGTATAATTTTAGCGAACAAAACGGCATTACTAAAGTACATATTTCCATTTACAACGAATCGCTAGAACGCTTAGAAAGAATGATTGAAATGGGCTTTAAAGAAGGATTTACCATGTCTATTGATAACTTAGAAAAAGTATTGACAACCTTATCGTAAAAACATTAGAAAGAAAAACAAGTAGCTAGGGTCTAACTCGTTTTTCTTTCTAAGTTTTTGATACATTTGTTAGAAATCGCTTAGAGGTTAGAAACAATCACAAAACATAAACCCAATGGATCGAATAGCATATTTTAAAACCCACGCACGCAATTTGTTTTCAATTCTCGAAAGCGAATACGGTTATTCTTTCTTAGAAGAAAAAACCTTTGTTCATGCTGGCTACGATTGGTCGGTAAAATTGCTTTATTACAACCGCGAAAAAAATCTGCGAATTGAGATTGAACAAGCGCCCTATTATACCGATTATGGGTTTACATTTAGCATTCTAAATGGTAACAACAACGAAAATGTAATCCTCTACAACATAGGGCATGAAAGCCAAGATGTAAACAGCAAATTTTTAGAAACCGCCAAGAAAACCCTTTTTGCAAATCAAACCGCAGTTGATATAATCAGCGGAAATAAATGGGAAAATTATCAAAAGATTCTCATCCAAAAATAAAGCATTCCAGCGCCATCTTTTCTCTTTCCTCTTTCATCTTTTCAATATATTTGTTTACCAAAGAAAGTACAAACTAGCAACTGTCAAATCCTTAAATCAAAATCCTAAAATTCACATGAGAAAAATAATTTACTTATTTCTTTTCATTTTTTTAAGTTGTTCCAAAAAAGAATTACGAAATGATTTTCGAGATATAATGATAGAATATCAAAAAACATATCCCGTAAAAAATAAACACGAAAAATGGAAGTATATATACAATGCTTATTTCTTCAAAAGCAATCGTGATACCTTACTCACAATAACCCGTGGTGCCAATGGAATACCTCGCTTTGTTGCGAAAGATGACCATGCATTCGGGGTGTATTCTGATGCAGAATTAAAAAACTTCATAGTAATTGATAGTTTTAAATTGAGTTCAAAACTTATACTAAACTACAAAAGAAATTTTCCAGGCAACCTAATTTCCAATGGAAAGTCTTTTAGAGAAAGTATAACTCCCTCAGCAACCTACAAATTGAAAAACGGCATTCCAATCCATGTTAAAACAGACACTATTTGGAGTCATTGGGATTGAAAACAACAAACTATAAACAAAAACCTAATCCAAAATGTCTCAATTCGAAATAGAAAAAGTAACGCCAAAAGATATCCTTAAACTTCAACTAATTGGTCGAAAAACGTTTCAAGAAACGTTCTCAGAATCCAATTCAGAGGAAAACATGAAAAATTATTTACAGGAAGGATTCGCTATAGATAAATTAGCCACAGAACTGAACGATACCAACTCCGAATTTTATTTTGCACTACATGAAAACGATGTTATTGGATACTTAAAAATCAACTTTGGAGCCTCACAAACCGAATTGAAAGACCGCAAAGCGCTAGAAATCGAACGCATTTATGTGACTCAAGAATACCACGGAAAAAACGTTGGAAAACTACTCTACGACCAAGCGATTCAAATAGCCAAACTCAAAAATGTAGAATACATTTGGCTAGGCGTTTGGGAAGAAAACCCAAGAGCCATAAGCTTCTACAAAAAAAATGGCTTCGTCGAATTTGACAAACACATCTTCAAGCTAGGAAACGACGAACAAACCGACATCATGATGAAACTTAAATTATAATTAACCATCAGTCACATCTATTATCTCACATCTATTTTCTATTCTCTATTTTCTTTCAACTTTTCAATATATTTGTAAAAACCAATGAGTAGCGCAAGCACCATAACATAAACAACACTATAAAAACTCAAAACCTATGGAAGGTATTTATGATAAAGTAATGGCAGAAAAATCAGATTACGAATTAATTCAATTAGTAACCATCGATACAGATAAATACAAATCTGAAGCAATAGAAACTGCTAAAAAAGAATTGGATTCGCGCCAAATTAACCCCAACAAATACAACGAAATTGTTGAGAAACTAACTGTTGAAAAGTATACACAACATAAAATAGACGAAAAGCTTGTGCCGTCCTCAACTCGATTAGTACATAGCTTTGTCGACCTAATTACCTTAATAATACTCTATTTCATTTTGGCAAGTATCGTTATGCTATTGTTTGACCTTGAACAAAACAAAAGTACACTACCACTACTACTGCTAATGATACTGTCATTCTTTATCAATTACGCTGTTATGGAACATCTTTTTCAAAAAACGGTTGGTAAATTCATCACCAAAACCAAAGTGGTAACCCTAAATGGTGACAAACCAAGTGTAAATGACATTCTAATACGAACACTATGCCGATTGATTCCTTTCGACCGACTGTCGTTCCTATTCACCAAAAGTGGATTCCATGATAAAATATCTCACACCACCGTAGTTAAAGACTAAAAAAATGGTCAACAGCAAATCAGAAAAAAATTGAAGCATAAACCCAAAACGAAACTAGAATTTTACAATCAAAAATGGTTCAAACTAACCTGCCTGTTTGCTTTTTTTGGTGGGTTATGGTATATAACACAAACAACTTTAGAAATCAATAGTAATGAGTTAATCTCCTTGAAGGTTACAGTAAATAATGAATGGGAATCGGGTGGAAATAGAAATCCAATACGATTGTATTTTGCAACCAAAGAATACTCCAATCAATTCGGAATATATGTCGGTGGCATTTTCGGCAGATGGTCTGAAGTAACCAAAACACTAGAGCAAAACAAAAAAATTACCATTAAAATCTACAAAAAAAACAGGCATAAACTCAATAAAGAATCAGAAGTAATTCCCATTTATTATTTACACAGTAATCAATCTGGTCTCATTTTCAATGAAGCAGATTTCAACAACGGAGAAAAAAATTCAAACAATCGATTTAAAATTATACTAGGAATCATGTTTCTCTTAGGCCTCTGGAGAGTGCTATCCAATTAAAAACCAGTACAACACCAAACCAATAATATCTAAAAAAATGAGAACAATTTTAATCTTATTGCTGATCAACATAGCAACTATAAGCAATGCGCAAACCGACAGCTACAAATCCATATATCAAAAAGCCGATTCGCTAACCATTCAAGGTAAATTAGGAGTCATAGACCCTAAAATCTATAAAATAGCCGACTCGTTAAGTACGTACCATCCTATGGAATACTTCAAAACAACAGCAGAATACCTCAAACAACAAAAATACAACGAAGCCTCTTTTCTATATTATTTGGGGTATTTCAGATACAAATACTTCAACTCCAGCAATCCTGGTTACCAAGCAAGTGGCGATGGTGCATTAGCAGGTGCTCTATCTTCTGTGTTAGGCGAACCCATCAGTATGTACATGCACAGCAACATCGAAAATTTTACTTCAATCTTAGAGAAAACCCTGCAATACATGCAATCAAACGATTTTGCTTTTTATTCGAAAGAAAAAGATCTAGAAAAATACAATAAGCAATTAAAAAATGCGGCAGGCCTTCTAGATGATCTAAAAACAAACAAAGCCAAATGGGAAAAAGTATGGAAAGAAGAACGAAAAGAAATGGAAGAGTTACTTAAAGAAACGAATTAAATAATGGCATCCCTCACATGCTTCAAAAAAACCGCTCCCATTCCAAAACCTATCAATTTGTTTTTTAAATTTGATCATGGATTTACGTTAATCACAACTCTTTAAAAAATAGACCAATATAAAATCATAATGCAACAACAATAAATGTACAAAAAATGAAAAACAAACTATTTATACTTCTTTTCTTATGGTTTACCATCATATCTTTTGGACAAACCAAAAACAATTGGATAAAATTTGATTGGCATGGAGACAATATATACGGAAAATATTATGATAAAGTGGCCATCACAATTCCAATAAAAATTAACAACTTGCCTTATAATTTTTGTAGTCAATTTGATATGGGAGCTACACAAACTGTTTTATATGGTGTTTCATTAAAACCGTTCTTAAATCATCAATACAATCTGTTACAAAAAATAGACACAACAAGTGCACCCTATTATTTAAATGGTCACAAAGGAAATTTTCTTACCAACATTGACTTAACGTTAGACAAAACTCTTTTCCCAAAAAGCAAAATTGCTTATGTAGAAGACTTTGGTGACCCAATTTCAAATGATTCCATCAATACGCCATCTCAGAAACTTATAGGAACAATTGGTGTTGATCTATTTCAAAATAAAATACTGGTTCTTGACTTTAAAAACAATCGACTTCGAACCTACACTAAACTTCCTAAGAAATATCAAAAGGCAGTTTTTGAAAATGCAATGATCCGTAAAGGAAGAATTAAACTTCCTCTTAAAATAGGCACCGAAACTTTTTATGTAATGTTTGATACCGGAAGTTGTATTGGCGATTTACTCTTAGATAAAGAAACTATTAATCAAGTTGCTGACATTGCAACACCAAAAGAAGAATTCCTAAATGGAAACACTTGGGGAGAAAATGTAGCTTATTTCAGTAAAAAAATTAACCTTCCAATTTTTTTTAATAAGGTTAAATTAGACATCAAAGAAGCACAATTTTCTGATTTAGATAGAGATGTTCAATTTGACAAAGAAGAAAAAATAATAGGAACATTAGGACCCGTGCTATTTTCAAAAAACATTGTTATTATTGACTATATAAACAATAAATTCGGTGTTTTATAACCGATAAAAGCAATCTATAACACAAGTTTTCAGCACAAATACCCCAAAAGTATAAATTTTATTACATTTGGTAATACAAGTAAGTCACAAGCAAATTTAAAACTAACGCAATCATTTAAAATACTTCAATACCAACTGTAACTAAATAGTGTAATGAAAAAAAATACCCTTACTTTTTGGACGCTTTCACTAATAACCCTTTTAATGGGATGTGGAAATACGCAACAGGATGCCCCTAAAGAAAATAAAACAGCGCTAAAAAAATCAAGTGCTACCTCACCCAAAATAACACCCTGTCTTTGGGTCGATAAAGATGCTAAAGCAGTAGCAGCCTATTATCTTTCAATTTTCAAAGAAGGTAAATTGAAAGAATACCACAAATACAACAACCCAACGCTAGAAAATGAACAGAAAGGCCAAGACCAATTCGAAACGGCTGTTATGGAAATCGGCAACATCGAATTTAGCATTTTAGCTGCAGGTCCCTACTTCAAGTTTAATGAATCCATTTCATTCGTAATCAATTGCAAAGACCAAGCAGAAGTAGATTACTATTGGAATGCATTAACCGCCAACGGCGGAGAAGAAGGTTCTTGCGGGTGGTGCAAAGACAAATACGGCCTATCATGGCAGGTCGTTCCTTTAGAATATTTTGACCTCATCAACAGCAAGAATCCAAAAATTAGAGAAAAGGCAATGAGAAACACCTTCAAACAGAAAAAATTAATACTCTCCGAACTCAAATAACCACAGCCTAAAGCACATTGTAACAAAATGAAAAAAATCCTATTCTGTGTACTCCTAATCGCCTGTTTCAATGCCGTTGCTCAAGAAGCTATAAAAGAAGACCATTTCCCTTTTAAAACAGCCCTAAAAATTAACCTCAACGGACTAAAAGTAGGTTTAGAACAACGACTCTATAAAAACCTCACGGCCCAATTCGAAGTGGGGTACATAGGCACCAAAGCCACCATTCTAAAACCTCAAATTCGATTTTACAAAAAACTATTCAACGACCAATCGGCCTACATCGGTTTGGCCTATTTATACAAACACCAAGAAACCACTTATAACGATTCCATTATTAGTAAAAATAACAACGGCGAATACAGTAAATACACCAAAGACTTCACCGTTAACAAATACATTCATGCCATCACAATCAATGGCGGTTACTATTACAACACCTACATATTCAAACAAAAATGCCTTTTTGAAGTCAATTTCGGACTCGGAATACGGTACAAAAAAAGCAGCCGCTACGGCCTATTACCCAACGAAGAAATCGATTTAAGCGAAGCCATGTTCATCAGACCTGCAAGGTATCTAGAAACCAATGGTGCCTTCAAAATCTATCCCGAACTCAACATCAATCTCAGTCTCGTAATTCCAATATGGAAATAACAAGCACCAAATCAACGCTTCAAAACATATTAGTTTCTGGTGCATTTTTGAAAACAGTTACAAGTTCGTGGCAATTTAATACGCCGCAGTTGTAACAAACTTTCTTTTAAAAGTCTAATAAAAAAAAAGAAACTATGGAAAACAAAAGAAGACTTTGGTTAAAACAAATGGGGTTAGGAATTGTAGGCATCGGATTGGCAAATGTAAAATCGTATGCAGCGCCTGTTACCTCAGAAGACTTTTTTGACCCTACAGAAAATCAAAATGATTTAATTTTATTACGCTCTAATGAAAACCCCTATGGTCCTTCGCCATTAGCGCGAAAAGCAATCATAGACTATGCCAATACCAGCAACCGATACCATTGGGATGTTGCAAATCAACTAATTTCCGACCTTGCAAAAACAAATAATGTCAATGACGAAAACATCTTGTTGGGAGCCGGTTCAACCGAAATTTTAGACATGATTGCAAAAGTAGCATCACAAAACAACATACACGAACCCAAGGCGACTGGCGCAAATTACGTAATCGCAGACCCAAGCTACGACTATTGGACCGGTACCTTGGATAATCTAGGGGTAACAAGAAAAGCCATACCACTCACTGCCGACAAGAAAATTAATTTGAAAGCCATGCTTGAAGCGGTAAACCAAGACACTAAACTGGTTTACATCTGCAATCCCAACAACCCAACAGGCACCATTTGCGAAAGAGAAGCCTTAGTCGAATTCGTTGCCAAGATTCCTTCAGATACAATGATAGTTATCGATGAAGCCTATTTAGACTTTGCAAAACAGCAATCCCTAAGCAACATAATCAAGGAACACAAAAAGGGTATCATCGTCAAAACATTTTCCAAAATGTATGGCTTGGCTGGCGCACGCATTGGCTATGCCATTGCCAACAAAACAATAATTGACGATTTGTCAAATTTACAATCCAATACCAACAATAGCGTGAGTGTAGTTTCAAAACAGGCTGCCATAGCCTCGCTAAAAGATAATCAATTCGTATCAAATTGCTACCTGCTAAATGAAAACGTCAGACACTATACAATCAACGAACTCCAAAAATTAAATTGCGAATGCATTGCTTCCCATACAAATTTTATCTACTTTTCACTTGAAAAATACAACAAAGACTTCTTCAAGCAATTAGAAATCAACGCTATTGAAGGTGGAAGAATTTACGAAGAACAAGGCAAATGGACTAGAATTACTGTAGGTACTCTAGACGAAATGAAAAAATTTATTAAAGCATTGCAATAAAAGACGTTTATGCAAAGCCCAAAAAACTAATTAAAAACCAAACCATGAACATTCTAAAAAAAACAGCCGGAATCCTTTTAATCCTTTTTTCAATCATACTAGGGTTAGCCGTACTAATATCATTTGATACTGCCATAAAAGAAACTGCAGTAGAAATAAAAAAATCAACCGCCGCTGGCCTTGGATACGCTTTCGGAAGCCTTATCGTTATGGTACTATTTGTTGCGATAATATATTTTAACAACAAGCTAGCGCTAAAACTAATAAAAGGAAAACCAAATAACAAAACCAACAAATGACCGAAATAATACTACTATCACTAGCATTTATACTCATAGGCAGTCTCATATATTATTTTAATTTTTACAAAAAGGGAAAGCCCAAAGTAGGAATAAAAAGAGACCATCTTCTTGATTATGTAAAAGATTACGAAGTATTAAAATTATACTGGACATCCATTAGTTTAATAGTTATGGGGGTTACTATTTTACTGGCAATCGGGATTATGCAATGGGTAATGGATTAAAATTTAGACCTACAAAAACCAATATTCTAACTATATTTGTTAACGCCAATAGCACAAATCCCACAACACAGTAAATCCATAAGCGGTAAATTACAAAACGCACAGAACAGCCCAAATCATTTCTCATGACGTCAAAACTAAACAGAAACGAATTCAGAATCCGATTAGAAGACACTACGTCAATAGGGCTACCAAGGTTTAAATTCCCAAACGCATTCTTTGCGCTGTTCTCTAGAGATTCAAAATGTTTCTATGGGAATTTTGACAGCACACACTTCGAAATCACACTAAATGCTAATGCCGCACTACCCTTTTACGTCATTAAAGGATTCTATCGCGACTTCAAAGGTGATGTAGAGGTAAAATACACCATCCAAACGCTAGGTAAATATCGACTAAAATGGATCCAATACTTCCCTATCGCAGCCCTACTATTCTTCAATAGCATTTTATATTTTCTAGCAAAGGCACTAATACCGGTTTATTTCGCTTTCAATGCAGCCATAGTGGTTATGGCAATCGTTTCCAGACTAAATTTGAAGTGGCAACACAAAAAACTAGAACGAAAATTCATCAAAACCTTTGAAATTATACCCAAAGCCTAATGCCTATTGCTTACGGCCTATTGCTTACAGCCTAATGCAAAAAAAAACGGCTTCTACTTCATCCCCAACAAAGGACGACTCTTCGACAAAATCAATATTTACGATTTATAACAAAACTACCAACGACCACTAATTCAAAATTCAACATTCAAACCAAACCCCTATGCTCCTAAAAACCCTCATCCTTTTCCTCCCACTCACCATCTTCGCCCAAAAAATCGAACTAAAAACCGATTCCACTCGTTACATCCCTAGTCAAACCACCATATACGCCGCCCAAACCTGCACCAAAGGCGAACAAGAAGCCATCACCGATTTCAACAACGGCAACTACAACTACTACACCTACGGACTAACCCTCCAAAAAAGCAACAAAGACAAACAAATAGACCTAAAAGTCAAACAATACCTCAAAACCAAATACGCCATTCACTACCAGCACATGGGATGCATCGTCTTTGAAGACGCCGAATGCTACGCCAAAAAAATGAAAGAACTCGTCGACCAAAAATTCGGTAAAGACTTCTTCGAACTAAAATACGAAGAAGCCTATGCTAAAATGAGTGCCAAGTAAAAGCCTACTGCTTATTGCTTATTGCGTGCAACAAAAATTAACATTTTTTACACTTTTAGTATAAAGCCATAAACCAACCATCCCATAGCTTTGTAGAAAAAAGAAAATGGACACAACAATCAATGATTTTAGTACAGGCTTACTATTAGGACTAATAATAGTACTGATTCTAATTGTCATTGTGCTGTATTACATAGTCAAATTGTACCAGAAAAGGAATAAGTAGGTCAAGAATAAAAAATAGGGTTAAAAAATTATTCCTCAGGTAAATTAGAATTTCACCTCATCCCTACCAACAACTATCAACTGTAAGAAAAAACATTCTTTTTTAAAAAGGTATTGATTTCTTGGTTATATTTTATGACAATTAGAGTTTAGATGAAATTATAATTAAATACAACGAAACTAAAATTAAAAAATTTTTATCTTATATTTTAAACTATTAGATTAAATGACTTATATTGACATACACAAAAATTATAAAATTAAATGAGCGAAGATTTTATTAAAGAATTAGATGAATTATACACTCGTTATGGTTACGAGCCTAGAAAAAATAAAGACAATCGTGTTTATTTATTTACAAAAAGTATTTACAATGGAGCTGATATAGTAAAAATTGGAACAGATGAAGAAGCTGAAGATTTAAAAAATCAATATGCTAATCTTGGTTATGCAGTTAAAATTAGAAGTTTTAAAAATATTCAAGATGCAGAAGATACTTTATTTAAAGACTTTTTTAAAGCAGATGGAGTAATTCAAAATCTTAAAAGAAGATATGAATTCTTTATAGAAAAATTAATGAATAATTTACCCGAAAAAGTAAATTATACTTACATAAAAAGCCCATTTGATTATACAGAATATAATTTAAATTCTGATGAAGAAACCAAAACTTTACATGTTGTAGCTGATGACTCAGGAAATGGTTTAGTTAACAAAATTGTGGGACAAATAAATAATCACGTTGGTCCTTTACTTATCATTATAGAAGCAGCAGCAGGTTATGGTAAAACATGTACAGCTTACGAAATTTTAAACGAATTCGTTTCTATTCAAAGTAATAAATTACCTTTTTTTACTGAACTTTCAAGAGGTAGACAAGCTACAATTTTTAAACATATTTTACAATTTGAAATTGAAGACCAATTCTCAAACAGAGTAGATTCAAACGTAGTTATTCATCAGATAAAAAAAGGAAGAATTCCTTTAATAATTGATGGTTTTGATGAGTTAATTTCAAAAGATTTTTCATTTGCAACCAATCAATTTGAGCAGGTTGAAAGTATGCTTTCAACAATTGTAGAGTTACTAACTGATAATGCTAAAATCATAATAACTTCAAGGAAAACAGCAATCTTCAATAGTGAGGAATTTCATAATTGGATGATGGATAGAGACATTAATTATACTTTAGCTAAAGTCACAATTGCAGAACCATCAATAGATAATTGGTTAACAAAAGAAAGATTAGAAATAATACAATCTAATGATTTTCCAGTTGAACAAATTGCAAACCCTGTTTTATTAACTTATTTAAGATATGTTAATATAGAGAGTTTAAAATTAATGATGATTGAAAACAAATCAATTGTTGATAGTTATTTTCTCTTTTTACTTACTAGAGAGCAAACAAGACAAAATTTGAGAATCGAACCAGAAACTCAAATGAGAATTTTTAGAAAACTTGTTCGTTTTTTAACAGAATGGGATGTAAAATCTGAATCAAAAGAATTTATAAAAGATATTATTCTTGATTACAATAAAAAAATCCTTGAAGAAACTAAAAGGAAATACAATCCAGATGAAAGACCTCGAATTGATCAACTAGCAGATATCTTATCTAATCACGCTTTTCTCGATAGAAAAGAACGAGGTATGATTGGTATGGTCAATGAATTTGTATTAGGCACATTAATTGGCGAAAATTTATTAATGGGTAAGTTTTTAGAATATAATAAGAAGTTTTACAATCACATTTCTCAAATGTTTGCTCTTCTAGCTGTTCAGGCTTTTCAAGTTCAACCATTAGATATAAAACTTAAATTATGGGAAGTTTTTAATCAATATCCTTTTCCTTTTGACCCTCAATTTTATTTCAAAATAGATATTGATTTTAAGGATGAAATAATAAGAAATTACAAACAAGCTACATTAGAAGGATTTACACTTAAAAATTACTCTTTTGTTAAAGAAGATCAGTTTGAAACAACTATGTTTACAGATTGTACTTTTACAGATTGCCAATTCAATTTAAAGTCGTTCAATAATAGTTCGTTTGTAAATTGTAAATTTTATAATTGTTCCTTACTTGAATGTGAAATAAATTATTCAGATAAATACTTTACTATATACGGTTGTAGCGATGATAATAATTTTATCCAATCAATTTATGATTGTGAAAATATAGAAAGTGTTGAATTTGTGAATTTAGAAAAAGAAATTTTAGATTTATATTTCAGAAAAGGAAGTTTAAAGCCTAGACATAGACAACTTTCACACATAAAACAAGAAATGAGTGGTTATGAATATAAATCTGTAGCAAGAACTATTCATAAATTAAAATCCGAAGATAAAATATACTTAGATGGAGATTTAACACATTTAACAAAAAGCGGAATCTCTCACTATAATGAAAATTATAAAAATTAAACTTCAAAATAATGCAGGAATATTCACTTGAAATTATAGAAAAACAACTTAAAGAAAAACTTGTTAACGAATTATCTAGATCAGGTTTGTTATTTAGATTATTTTCACGTGTAAAAGACCGAACTTCAATTCTTGAAAAATTTGACAGAAAAAAATATTCTGCGGATGGTGAATTAATGCAAGATTTGTTTGGTTTTAGAATTACAACATACTTTAGTGATGATGTAAAAATAGTAGTTGAATTATGTCAAAAATTATTTGAAAAAGTTGAATTAATTTATGATGAACCAGAAATTGATGTTTTCAAACCACTAAGAAAAAATATGATTTGTAAACTTCCTAATGATTTATGCGTGATTTTTGATGAATTTAAATCTCGAAATGAAAAATATAGTTTAATTGACAAAACATTCGAAATACAATTTAGAACTACACTATCAGAAGGTTGGCACGAAGTTGATCACTTGATGAGATACAAATGCAAAACTGATTGGATTGATTTAAACACAGAAAGCAGAATGTTGAATGGTATTTATGCTACTCTTGAAACTAATGACCAAGCATTAAAAGCATTATTTGATGATATTTCTTACCAACATTATAAGGCGAGAAGATGGGAGGCAATGATACGAAATCAATTTAGACTTCGTTTTACCCTACATCCCTTAAATATTGATATTGTTAATTATTTAAATGAAAATCCACAAATTGGAAAAAGAATTTTTAAATTAAATAGAAAAAAAATAATTGACACTTATATAAACTCAACTTTAACTTTACCTATTACTTTCAATAGTTTTATATATTTTGTTAATTTCTGCTACCTAAAAGATGAAACAATCCTGCAACTAACTCCACCTATATTCTTAGAAGAATTAGAATTGTCAATTACAGAAGAAAATATCAATAAATAAAAACCAACCACCACCCACCCACCAAAACTACATCCCCATGTAGTTTTTTTATACCCCAAAATCCCAAACCAAGCAATCCAACAATCCAACAATCTAAAAATCCAACAACCAACTTTAACATTTTTTACACTAAAAGTGTAAAACCAACCCAATTCCTCCTACTAGCTTTGTCATACTAACAACAATTTATGTTCAATTAAAAATCATTTAAGTATGGCATCAACATCCGAAAAAGGGCACGCAAAAAACATTGCCAACGCACAACTCCTGTGCACGCACTTCAGTCAATTAGGCACAACCTACAACCCATCCAACCCACAACTGAGCCTAGCCAACCTACAAGCGCTCTACAACGCAGCATTCACCCAACAAGAAACCGTCAACAACCTAGTAGCACCCTATTCGGTAGCCGTAGACAACCGCGAGGTAATCTTCAATCCGCTCAACAAAACCCTAACCAAAATCGAAAAAGCCTACAAAGCCACCGAGGGCGTTACCCAAGTAGAACTAGAAGATTTCAAAACCATCGCCCGAAAACTAAAAGGCGAACGCAAATCTAAAGTCCCTGCCACCACCGACCCAGCGTCACAACAAACCATACACTCAACCGCACAACTAAGCTACGACCAACGCACCAACTCCATGGACTTGCTCATCGCACAACTCCAAAACACACCCAACTACAACCCCAACGAAACCGAGTTCAAAGTAGCCACACTACAAGACCTCAAAGCCAAAATGCTCACAGCAACCCAAAACGTAGGCAACACTTTCGTACCACTCAACACCGCACGCAGCAACCGAAACGACATCCTATACACCAACACCAACAACCTCGTAGACACCTTCAACAAAGCCAAAGACTACGCAGCCACCATCCTCGACACCAACTCCCTGCAATACAAAGCAATCGCTAGAGTACGTTTGAAAAAAGTAATCTAAACCAAACCACAAAAGGCTTGTTCTATTCAAACAAGCCTTTTGTAAAATGCAAATGAACTCCTGTCAAATGCAAATAACCTTCTGCCGAATGCAAATAGACGCCTGCCGAATGCAAATAACCTCCTGCCAGATGCAA
>NZ_JBMDKL010000022.1:0-24932 GCF_057809695.1 Flavobacterium sp. FG139 | reverse complement strand
CAGAGCACCTCGTTTACACCGAGGGGGTCGGGGGTTCGAACCCCTCATCGCCCACAGAAAACTTCAACAGAAATGTTGGAGTTTTTTTTTATAATGAATTCCTAATAATCAAAGAACTCTTGTTCTCTATTTGAAATCTCTTATTTTCCAAAATCATCTCTGCCAACAATATTCCCATCTGACCAAAATCGGTTGATATGGTTGTAATTCCATTTTCAACTACTTTTTTTAATGGTGTTTCATTATAAGAAATAATACCAAAATCGGAACCAATCTCAAGATTTTGTCTTTTGGCTTGCTCAATAACATCCACGAGATGACGATCATTCGGAATGATAAATACTTCACCGTTTTTAATTATTCGATTTTCAAAGGTGGTCACAAGTTCTTTCTCAAACGAGAATTTATTACAAAATTTCTCAAAACCCTCGACCATTCCTATAGGCTCTTTGTTACCAGGAAAAATCAAAATCAACTTTCTATACTTATCAAGCCTTTGTTTTCCAGCCAAAAGAGCTTCATACATATCCTTCACAAAATTTTGATGAACCGAGGGATAATCAATCAATTCAGTATTCGTTTGATCTAAAATATAAACATCATTTTTAGGAAGCGATTTAATTATAGAGGAAGCTCCTTTCAAATTAGTAGGCATTATGATGTATTTAGAATAGTTCCCATTACTCTCATTAATCAATTTTTTAAACATCTCAATATTAAAGTGATGAAAGAAAATATCGATTTGTGCTTTATTATCCATTGCTTTTAAAAAAGAATTATAAATATCTTCCTTAAAACTATTCAATTCATCAAAAAGCAAAAATATGCGTTGCTCGAAACTAAACTCCACACTTTTTACATAATATCCTTTTCCTAAAATAGCATAGACAATACCTCTTTTTTTCAATTCATCATAAGCCAACAAAACCGTATCTCGCGAAATTGAATATTCCAAACTCACTTTATTAACAGATGGTAATTTATCGTTCCGTTTTAGTCTATTTTCAGCGATTGCAGCTTCAATAGAGTGAACTATTTGTTTGTATTTGGGCAAAACCGAAGTCTTATCTATTGCGATAATTTTCATTTAAAATGCATTAACTGGTGGCAAGATACAAAAAAACTGGTAGGTACTGGTATGGTTTAAAATCACTAATACATACATTTGATATTATTTTAATAAAAAATCAATGTTAAAAAAACATTTTTCACAATTTAGTAGTGCTTCTAACAAGAAATCATTTGGAAAATTGACAAACGGAACTGAAGTACTATGTTATACTTTAAAGAATAAAAATGGTTTAAAAATGAAAGTCATCAATTATGGTGCAACCATTACCTCTTTAAAAATCCCTGTTTCTTTAAAAAACAAGGTTGATGTGGTTTTGGGTTTTGAAAAATTAGAAGATTACATCAATTCATTTGAATTACCCAGCGCTCCTTATTTAGGCACTTTAGTAGGACGCTTTGCAGGTCGTATTCATAATGCACAATTTACACTAAATGACAACACCTTCAAGTTAACACAAAACCATGGCAACCATCAACTCCATGGTGGTTTCGAAGGATTTAGTAAAGCTATTTGGCAAGAAGTTTCCTTTTCAACTGATAAAAATCCATCACTAACATTACAATACATTAGTAAAGATGGTGAAGAAAATTTTCCAGGCGAAGTAACCACACAAATCACCTATACACTAACAGAAGAAAATGAATTGAAAATTTCAATGACTTCAACAACAACTGTAGATACCATTATTAATTTAACACAACACAGTTATTTTAATCTTGATGGCCATTCGGAAGACATTGTAAATCAGAAACTGTTGGTAAATTCACATAAAACTTTAGAAACCAACATCAATAATATCCCAACAGGGAAATTTTTCGACATCGCTAAAACACCATTTGACTTTGGCACACCTAGAGAGTGTCCTACAAAAATTGACAATACTTTTGTATTAAATAAAGAAAACGAATTAGCTGCTTGTTTTTTTAGCAAAAAAAACAATCTAAAGATGTCCGTTTTCACCAATCAACCTGCCGTACATATTTATGTTGGAGGCAATTGTTTCAATCAAATTAGAGGAAAAAAAGACGTTAGTTATCATCCTCTAAGTGGCATCTGTTTCGAGACTCAAAATTTTCCCGATGCACCCAATCACGAACATTTTCCAAATTCTATTTTGAAAAAAGGCGATACATACTATCATAATACTACTTTTAAATTTGAAAAAATATAAGCTATGAAAAAGATAAATGCTATTTTAATATTGGTGCTAACGTTGAGTTTGTTTTCATGTTCCTCAAATGACAAGCCTACACCCACACCAACGCCAACAACTGATGATTTTATTAGAGCGGCTGATGTATCTTATTTGCCCTTAATAGAGAGCGAAGGCACCGTATACAAACACAATAATGTTGCTGAAAATGCCATTACAACCTTAAAAAATGCTGGTTGCAATACAATACGAATTCGTTTATGGAAAGACCCATCCGATTCGCATTCAGGATTAACAGAAGTTAAAGCCTTGGCTCTTCGAGCGAAAAATGCAGGAATGAAAGTTTGGTTAACAGTTCATTATTCTGATACTTGGGCAGACCCAGGAAACCAGACCAAACCAGCAGCTTGGCAGAGCTTGTCATTTACCGATTTGAAAATTGCGGTAGCCAATTACACTTCCACTATTTTGACCGAAATTCAACCCGATATTTTTCAAATTGGAAATGAAACTAACGACGGAATGTTATGGCCTGAAGGTAAATTATCCACCAACGAATCGCAATACTTACAGTTGCTTCAAACAGCAAGCTCCACCATCAGAAGTCAATCACCTTCTACCAAAATAATGCTCCACTATGCAGGTATAACAGGTTCCGATTGGTTTTTTAGTAAAGTAGCCAACATCAGTTACGACTATATCGGACTTTCTTACTATCCAATTTATCACGGTAAAAGTTTAACTACGCTTCAAAACTCGATGAATTCTCTTGGCCAATTATATAACAAAAAAGTACTCATCGCCGAAACCTCTTATCCGTTTACTTTCGGGTATAACGATTACACTAATAATATCGTTGGACTCCAAAGTCAAATTATTCCTGATTACGCCGCTACAAATGACGGTCAAAAAGCCTATTTATTAGCCTTAAAAAACATGATAAAACAAAGTTCTAAAGGCATCGGATTCTGCTATTGGGGTGCCGAGTGGGTTGCTTTTCGTGGTCCAACAGCTACCAACGGTTCAAGTTGGGAAAATCAAGCTTTATGGGATTTTAATAATAATGCACTTCCTGTAATGGATGCTTTCAGTCAAAATTAATTATGAAAAAAGTACTCATTTTAATTGCGTTTTCAATTGCTTTTACATCGTGTAATAGTACTAAAACTACTTTCGCAAAAGGAGCCGATATAGGTTGGTTACCCCAAATGGAAGCCACCGGATATAAATTTTACGACCAAGATGGAACCGAAAAAAACTGTCTTCAACTGCTAAAAGATCGAGGTATGAACTCCATTCGACTTCGCGTTTGGGTAAATCCTAACGATGATAAGACAAGCGGACATTGCAGTAAAGAAGAAACTGTTGCCATGGCTTTACGTGTTCAAAAAATGGGCATGCGCATCATGATTGATTTTCACTATTCCGATTCTTGGGCAGATCCAGCCAAACAAAACAAACCCGAAGCTTGGAAAAACCATTCGTTTCCAGAATTGCTAAACGACGTTTACAATCATACTTATGAAGTCATTGCAGCTTTGAAAAATGCAGGGGTCACTCCAGAATGGGTTCAAGTGGGCAATGAAATTCCGGGCGGAATGTTATGGCCTGATGGAAGCACGAATAATTGGGTACAACTCGGACAACTTTTAAACAAAGGCTATGATGCTGTAAAAGCCGTTGATGCCAAAATTAAAGTTATTGTGCATGTGGATGAAGGCAACAATAATGCAAAATTTAGAACTTTTTTTGACAACGCAACAACTCAAAAAGTAAAATACGATGTGATTGGCATGTCGTATTATCCTTATTGGATTAAAAAAGACTATACAGAAACTATTGCCGATTTACAATTCAATCTCAACGATATGGCTTCGCGTTATGGCAAGGAAGTGATGGTTGTTGAAGTCGGTGGTGAGGATGATAAAGTTCAAAACACCTACGAATTATTAGCCGCCACCATTAAAGCCGTTAAAAATGTTCCAAACCACAAAGGGCTTGGCGTTTTATACTGGGAACCACAAGGCGCTAGAAACTGGAGTCAATATGCTTTAAGCGCATGGCAAGCGGACGGTAAACCTTCACCTGCACTCGATGCTTTTAAAGAAAACTAGAATTATATGACTATCATTTCACTACGTAACTATTACACAACTGTATTTCTCTTTCTTACAGTAATCAGCGCTCCAATTGTGGCACAGAAAAAGACAAGTTTGGACGAAGGATGGAAATTCCATTTTGGCAATGCCGCTAATCCAGATAAGGATTTCAATTACAGTACGGCAACCATTTTCTCTAAATCAGGTGCTGCTGTCAATACGGCGATCGATCCAAAATTTGTGGATACTACTTGGACCTCCATAAATGTTCCTCACGATTGGGCAGTGGAATTACCTTTTGAAAATTCAACCAATTTTGACGTACAATCACACGGCTACAAACCAGTAGGCGGATTTTATCCAGAAACCAGTATTGGTTGGTACCGCAAACATTTTTCTGTCGATAAAAAAGACAATAACGACCGGTTCGAAATTCAATTTGACGGAATTTACCGAAATGCCTCCATTTGGCTGAACGGCTTTTTTGTAGGCACGAATATGAGCGGTTATGTTGGAGCAACTTATGACGTGACCGATTACATCAACTTTGATTCTGACAACACTCTAGTGGTGCGTGTAGATGCTACACAATATGAAGGGTGGTTTTATGAAGGCGCTGGAATCTACCGTCACGTTTGGCTCAACCAACACAATAACCTTTACATTCCTGAAGGCGGCTTGTATGTGCTACCTGAAGTAAAAGATAAAAATGCAATTGTAACCATAGAAACTACCGTTGAAAATAAAAATTTAAACGCTTCGCAAGGCTCAGTGTATGCCTATATCACCGATAGAAATGGGAAAATTTTAGGAAAAACCAGTGAACAAAAAGTAGTTTTACCTATCAATGGAAATGCAACTGTAAAACAAAAACTCACTATAAATAATGCTCATTTATGGAATCTTGATGACCCATATTTATACCGAGCAATTGCAGTCGTGAAAAAAAATGGGGTAATTGTAAATCAAAATAAAAGCACATTTGGAGTACGAACCATTTCCTTTGATGCCAAAAAAGGATTTTTCTTAAACGGAAAACACCTCAAGATTCAAGGCACCAACAACCATCAAGATCATGCTGGAATAGGCAGTGCCTTACCTGATTATATGCAATTTTACCGTATTCAGTTGTTAAAAAAAATGGGGTCAAATGCCTACAGAACGAGTCACAATGCTCCTACTCCAGAATTACTACAAGCCTGCGACAGCCTGGGAATGCTGGTTTTAGACGAACAACGATTGCTCAACAGCAGTCCCGAATACCTCAGCCAATTGGAACGTCTTATTAAAAGAGACCGAAATCATCCTTCTGTTTTTCTTTGGTCGATTGGCAATGAAGAAGGTTGGATTCAAAAAACAGCACACGGTAAAAAAATCGCACAAACATTATTAGCCAAACAACACGAACTTGATCCTTCGAGAACGAGTACGTACGCGGCCGATATGGGCAATGAATTTAATGGTGTAAACGAAGTCATTCCGGTACGCGGATTCAATTACCGTGAATATGCTGTAGCCGATTACCATCGGGATCATCCCAACCAACCGCTCATCGGTACCGAAATGGGAAGCACCGTTACCACACGCGGAATTTATGAAAAAGACAGCATCCGCGCTTATGTTCCCGATCAAGATATCACAGCGCCTTGGTGGGCAAGCAAAGCAGAAACATGGTGGAAACCAGCCGCAGAAAACGACTATTGGATGGGAGGATTTGTTTGGACCGGTTTCGACTATCGTGGTGAACCAACACCTTACAAATGGCCCAATATCAATTCCCATTTCGGAATAATGGATGTTTGTGGTTTTCCTAAAAACATCTATTACTACTACCAAAGTTGGTGGACTAATGAAGATGTCTTACATATTTCTCCTCATTGGAACTGGCCAGAAAAAATCGGCAAACCTATCGACGTTTGGGTCAATTCGAATGCTGATGATGTGGAACTCTTTTTAAACGGAAAAAGTTTGGGCAAAAAAACCATGCCGCGAAACAGTCATTTGCAATGGCAAGTCATGTACGAACCAGGAACTTTAGAGGCCATCGGATACAAAAAAGGTAAAAAAATTACCTCAAAAGTTGAAACTACTGGTCAAGCTTTAAATGTAGTTTTAACCCCTGACAAAACAATACTAACTGCCGACAGAAAAGACGCTACAGTAATTAATGTATCTTTTACAGACGATAAAGGTCGTGAAGTGCCAATTGCCGATAACATGGTAAAATTCTATCTAACCGGTGATGCCAAAATAATTGGTGTGGGCAATGGCGATCCAAGTTCACACGAACCCGACAAATGTACTAACGGAACGTGGCAACGCAGCGCCTTCAACGGCAAATGCCAAATCATCATTCAAGCAGGAAAATCGATGGGCAATGCAACTTTGGAAGCTAAATCCAACGGGTTACATTCGGCTTCAGTCAAACTAACTCTAAAATAAAAGTCACTACTTTCTATACCCATGAAAAAGAAATTAATTGAGCAAACCAGCGCACATTTTGAAAAATTTTTTCAATCCAAACCCGAAAACATCTTCCTTTCGCCAGGCAGAATCAACATTATTGGCGAACACGTAGACTACAACGACGGCTTTGTGTTACCAGCAGCCATAAACAAATACATTTGTTTTGCTGTTTCCAAAAACACAACTCCTGAGTGTACTATTGTTGCCAAAGACTTAAATGAAACGTATCACTTTGATTTGAACGACAACTTGAAGCCCACCAACAAAATGTGGGCCAACTACATTTTAGGAGTATTGCATCAATTGAAAGAAAAAGGCGCAAAAATTCATGGCATAAACATCGTTTTTAGCAGCACTATTCCAATGGGTGCCGGACTTTCTTCTTCCGCTGCCTTGGAATGTGGTATTGGTTATCTCATGAGTAAATTATTTGATTTGGGGTTAACCAAAGAAGAAATTGCGCTAATCGGACAAAAATCAGAACACACTTTTGTAGGTGTAAACTGTGGTATCATGGACCAATTTGCTTCCGTTTTCGGAAAGAAAAACAAAGTCATCAAACTCGATTGCAACACCTTAGAATACGAATACCACAAAGCCGACTTTAAAAAATATTCCTTACTTTTATTGGATAGTAATGTAAAACACTCACACTTGACATCAGGGTATAATGACCGACGAAATGAAGTAGAACAAGGCTTGGCCATCATCAAACAGCATTTCCCAGAAGTAAAAACATTCCGAAATTGCACCGAAAATATGATTTTGGAATTGAAAGAACAATTGGGTGAAACTATTTTCAAACGCTGTCATTTTGTGGTCAAAGAAATCCAACGAGTTCAAGACGCTGTGAATGCCATTGAACAATCCAATTTCAAGAAATTGGGAAAATTGATGACCGAAACACATTATGGTTTGTCAAAAGAGTATGAAGTAAGTTGTGATGAAATCGACTTTTTGGTAAACGCCGTTCAAAATGAAAAAGCGGTTTTAGGCGCCCGAATGATGGGTGGCGGATTTGGCGGTTGCTCGATAAATTTAGTCGAAAAAGGGTCTGAAAACGAACTCATTCAGAAAATAAGTCAGCTATATCAAAACCAATTTGGAATCGAATTAAAATCGTATAAAGTCAAAATTTCAAAAGGAACAACAGCCTATAAAAATTAATTTGGGCGTTCCCCAAGGGTCGGGCTTTCGGCTTTATGCCCGAAGAAAAATCGGGCGATACCGCCTCAATCCCTAACGCAAAACCACACAAGATGCAAAAATTCAACAATAACGAACATCCCCATAGAAGATACAATCCATTATTAGACGAATGGATTTTGGTTTCACCCCATCGCGCCAAACGACCATGGCAAGGTCAAAACGAAAAAATAGCCGAAGACAATCGCCCAGAGCACGACGAAAACTGCTATTTATGCTCGGGAAACACACGTTCTAACGGAATCCAAAACGACAATTACACCGATTGCTACGTCTTTGAAAACGACTTTTCAGCACTTCTAAAAGAAGAAGTTTTGTATGAAAATCATGCCAAACCGTTATTTCAATTAAAACCCGAACGCGGCATTAATAAAGTCGTTTGTTTTTCACCCAAACACAATGCAACACTTCCCGAAATGGAAGTTGCTGAAATTGAAAAAGTGGTTAAAACTTGGAAACAACAATACATTGAATTGGGCAGTCACGACTATATCAATTACGTTCAAATTTTTGAAAATAAAGGAAGCGTAATGGGTTGTAGTAATCCGCATCCACACGGACAAATTTGGGCACAATCGTCGTTGCCCACACAAGTTGAAAAAACACAAAAAAACCTGCGTTCATACTTCGACAAAAACAAAACTAGCTTACTGAAAGACTATTTAGAGGAAGAGTTAAAACTACAAGAACGCATTGTACTAGAGAATGATCATTTTGTAGTTCTCGTTCCGTTTTGGGCTACTTGGCCTTATGAAACGCTAATCATCAGCAAACGTCACTTTGGAAACATCATCGCCATGACCAATGACGAAACTACAGCATTTGCCGAAATCATAAAATTGATTACTGTGAAATACGACAATCTTTTTGAAACGTCATTCCCCTATTCATCCGGAATTCATCAGGCACCAACCGATCGAGTTTCGCACCCAGAATGGCATTTTCATATGCATTTTTATCCGCCATTATTGCGTAGTGCTACTGTAAAAAAATTCATGGTAGGCTATGAAATGCTGGGTGAAGCGCAACGCGATATTTCACCCGAACAAAGTGCGAAAATTTTACGAGATTTACCAAACCAACATTATAAAACTAAAACCAACTAATATGCAAACCTTAGCAACCAAAGACTATATCGTGTTCTTTCTGTATTTCATCATTATTGTGGGATACGGATTTTGGATCTACAACCGAAAAAAGAAAGAACAAACCAGTAGTAAAGATTACTTTTTAGCCGAAGGTTCGCTAACGTGGTGGGCCATTGGTGCGTCACTCATTGCCAGTAACATTAGCGCCGAACAATTTATTGGTACCAGTGGTAGCGGTTTCAAAATGGGATTGGCCATTGCTACGTATGAATGGATGGCAGCGGTAACATTAGTCATCGTAGCTATTTTCTTTATGCCGGTGTATCTTAAAAATAAGATTTTCACCATGCCACAATATCTGAACAAGCGTTACAACAGTAATGTTGCCATGATTATGGCGGTATTTTGGTTGTTGCTTTATGTCTTTGTAAACTTGACTTCTATCCTTTATTTAGGCGCTTTAGCTATTAGTAGTATTTCGGGATTAAACCTATCGCTTTGCATGGTTTTCCTAGCCTTTTTTGCGGTAATGATTACTCTTGGCGGTATGAAAGTTATTGGATATACCGATGTAATTCAGGTGTTTTTCCTGATTTTAGGCGGATTAATAACCACCTATTTGGCCTTAAATTTAGTAGCAAAAGAGTTTGGTTCAGACGGAGTAATCAACGGATTTCATTTGATGACATCTCATGCCAGTGATCATTTTCATATGATTTTTAATACATCAAATCCGAATTATATGGATTTACCAGGACTTTCGGTCTTAATTGGCGGAATGTTAATCATCAATTTGAACTATTGGGGTTGCAACCAATACATCACGCAAAGAGCGTTGGGTGCCGATTTAAAAACAGCTCGTGGCGGAATCTTGTTCGCAGCTTTCTTAAAATTATTAATGCCCATTATTGTGGTTTTACCAGGAATTGCTGCTTATGTATTGTACCAAAACGGACATTTCCATACTGAAATGCTACAAGATGGCAGTGTCAATCCGGATAGAGCGTATCCAACCTTATTAAATTTATTACCCGTTGGATTGAAAGGACTTTCTTTTGCTGCTTTAACGGCTGCTATTGTAGCCTCATTAGCTGGAAAAGCCAACAGCATTGCGACCATTTTTACTTTAGACATATATAAAACCAAACTGAATGTTGATGCTGATGAAAAAAAATTAGTGAACATTGGAAAACTAGCTATTGTTGCAGCAATGCTGATTGCCGTTTTGGTAGCGCCATTTTTAGGCATTGGCAAAAAAGGCGGATTTCAATTCATTCAAGAGTATACCGGTTTTGTTAGTCCTGGTGTATTTGCCATGTTTATTCTAGGTTTCTTTTGGAAAAAAACCACTTCCAATGCCGCATTATTTGCTACCATTGGCGGATTCATTTTCTCCATTATTTTCAAATTCATGCCGTCCTTTGTGAATTTAGCCTTCTTAAATGGTTTTGGATTTGCCGTTCCGAATGAGAGTGGCGTTTATGAAATTCCGTTTATCGACAGAATGGGATTTGTATTCTTAATCTGCGTTATTGGAATGTATTTCATTAGTACGTATGAAACCAGAAAAGGTATTCAAACCAACGGATTAGAAGTAGACCGCACCATGTTTAAAATGTCACCAAGTTTTACGGTTGGCATGCTCATCATTCTTTCTGTAGTAGCTGCCTTGTATACTATTTTTTGGTAGAATTTAATTTTTACTCCATAAAAAAAACGCCTCACTATTGAGGCGTTTTTTTTATTTTTATCCGTGAACGGTTTCTGATTTTCCATAATTGGAGATTAATGCACCTTCAAACTCAAGCCATTCGTTCCAACGTTTCTCGACGTCAACTTTTTCTGAAAACTTTCGAGCAAAGTTTAAAAATGTAGTGTAATGATGAGCTTCACTAATCATTAATTCTCTATAAAATTCGGCCAATTTTTCATCTTTAATATTCTCTGACAAAACTTTAAAACGCTCACAACTTCTAGCTTCAATCATCGCAGCAAAAAGCAAACGTTCAATTAAAGCATCATTTCTAGTACCGCCTTTTTTAGTAAATTTTACCAATTGATTGACATAATCGTCTTTTACTTCACGACCAAATTCAAATCCGCGCTCTTTAATAATATCGTGAACCATTTGAAAATGCTGCATTTCTTCGATGGCAATTTTAGCCATTTCGGTAACAAGCTCTACATTTTCAGAATTGTTGGTAATAATGTACAAAGCATTGGAAGCTGCTTTTTGTTCGCACCAACAATGATCAGATAAGATCTCTTCTAAATTAGATTCGGCGATATTGGCCCAACGTGGGTCGGTTTTCAATTTTAGTCCTAACATTTTTGTAGAATTTTAATTTGTTGTAAAATTAAATCTTTTCTTTGTAATAGTAATTGATAGTATGCAAAATTCTAAACGTTTATTAGTGATTGGCTTTGTTTGGCCCGAACCCAAATCGTCTGCAGCTGGGAGCCGAATGATGCAGTTGATGGCTTTGTTTCAAACTGACGGTTATCACATTACTTTTGCCAGTACAGCTAAAAATCTAGAGTTTTCAGAAGATGTATCTACCTTAGGAATAGCCACAAAAAACATCGAATTGAATGCATCTTCTTTTGATGCATTTGTAAAAGAACTCAATCCGACTGTAGTTTTGTTTGACCGCTTTATGGTGGAAGAACAGTTTGGGTGGCGCGTTTCAGAAAATTGTCCTAATACCTTAAAAATACTCGACACCGAAGACTTACATTGCTTACGATTAGCGCGACAATTGGCCGTAAAAGAACATCGTGAATTTACTAACGAAGATTTGTATTCTGATGTAGCAAAGCGAGAAATTGCGAGTATTTTACGTTGTGATCTGTCGCTGATGGTATCCGAATTTGAAATGGAATTGTTGCATAATCAGTTTAACGTTGGTAAAGAATTATTGTATTATTTACCTCTTTTTGCCGAACGATTAGAAGAAATTCCAACTTATGACGAACGAAATGATTTTGTGTTCATTGGAAATTTTTTGCATGAACCCAATTGGGATTGTGTCAAATATGTATCGGAAACTATTTGGCCCTTACTGCATGCTAAATTACCTGAAGCTAAACTTTTAGTTTATGGTGCCTATCCAACGCAAAAAGTTTTGGAATTACACAAACCGAAGCAACATTTTTATATTATGGGAAGAGCTGATGATGCTTTAGAAGTCATTAAAAAAGCGAAAGTGGTTTTGGCTCCGATACGGTTTGGCGCTGGCATAAAAGGAAAATTATTGGAAGCTATGCAATGTGGCACACCAAGTGTGACTTCATCCATTGGTGCTGAAGCGATGGCTGGAACTTTGAATTGGAATGGTTTTGTAAAAGACGATGCAAATGAATTTGTTGCAGCTGCTGTAGAACTTTATGAAAATGAAGCGTTGTGGCGAAAATGTCAGGATAATGGTTTTGAGATTTTGGAAAAACGGTATCAAAAGTCTCTTTTTGAACATGATTTTATTGCCGCAATTCATTTACTTTTAGGAAATTTGAAGTTGCATCGAAATGCTAATTTTATGGGAGCCATTTTGCAACATCATTTGGCTTCAAGTACCAAATACATGAGTAAGTGGATTGAGGAGAAGAATAGGAAATAGTTTTTTAGCCACAGATCAAATGGATTATACTAATTTTTACAGATTTTGTTTCTTTAAACTGATTTCTATTCAATACAAATTCTATCTAGCCCTGATTGCAGTGGTACGAAGTAGAACGAAAAGCAGGAATACCGAAACCAAGAATGCCCGAACTATTCGCTTCAAACCAAAAAAATCCCGAACATTGCTGAACGGGATTTAATATTTATGGTGTTTTATGATTACGCCAGCATGGTCACTGGATTTTCAATAAACAATTTTAATGTTTGTAAAAATTGAGCACCTGTGGCGCCATCTATAGTACGGTGATCGCACGCTAACGACAACATCATGGTGTTTCCAACTACAATTTGACCATTTTTAACAACTGGTTTTTCTACAATTGCACCTACTGAAAGGATGGCTGAATTGGGTTGATTGATGATCGAATTGAATTCTACAATTCCGAACATTCCAAGATTAGAAACCGTGAAAGTACTTCCTTCCATTTCGGTTGGTAGCAATTTTTTAGTTTTAGCTCTTCCGGCTAAATCACGAACTCCAGCACCAATTTGAGACAAGCTCATAGCATCGGTAAAACGCAATACAGGAACTACTAATCCGTCTTCAACAGCTACCGCCACACCAATATTTACATGGTGGTTGATGGTGATGGCATCTTCTTTCCATTGCGAGTTGATTTTTGGATGTTTTTTCAAGGCCATGGCGCACGCTTTGATGACCATATCGTTGAATGATACTTTGGTATCGGGCACCGTATTGATCATTGCTCTTGATTGCATCGCTTCGTCCATGCTCACTTCAATAGTTAAATTATAGTGTGGTGCCGTGAAAAGCGATTCGGCCAAACGTTTCGCAATGATTTTTCGCATTTGCGAATTTTTGATTTCTTCGGTAACCACTTCTCCTACTGGAACAAATGGTTTTGGAGTTGCTTGCGCTTCTGGTTGCGACACCGTTTGAGGAGCTGCTGCTGGAGCCGAAGCAGTGAAGTTTTCTACATCACTTTTAACGATTCTTCCGTTTTCACCAGAACCTTTTACTTGAGAAAGGTTGATACCTTTATCTTTTGCTATTTGTTTTGCTAATGGAGAAGCAAAAATTCTTCCATTGTCTGAATTGGTTGTTCCTTGAACCGGTTGTGTTGCGGCAACTGGAGCAGCCGTTTCTGTTTTAACTGCTACAGGTGCATCACCACCTTTTGAAAAGTTTTCTGCTATTCCAGTAACATCCGTTCCTGCTGGCCCGATAATGGCTAAAACGCTATCTACAGGTGCTGATTCACCTTCGTTAATACCGATGAACAATAATGTTCCTGCATTAAACGATTCAAATTCCATAGTAGCTTTATCGGTTTCAATTTCAGCAAGAATATCACCTTCTTTTACTGTATCACCTACTTTTTTCAACCAAGTGGCAACGGTTCCAGTAGTCATGGTGTCACTTAAACGTGGCATTGTGATTACCTTCACCCCAGCTGGTAATGCTGCTGGAGCACTAGCAGTGGTGGTTTCTTCTTTTGGAGATTCAGGAGCTTTTGTTTCTGCGACTTCAGCTTTCGGTGCTGGAGTACCTCCTGCTAGTAATGCAGAAATATCTTCACCTTCTTTTCCGATAATTGCCAAAAGTGAATCAACAGGTGCAGATTCTCCTTCTTGAATTCCGATATGTAGTAACACACCTGAATTGAAAGATTCGAATTCCATCGTAGCTTTATCGGTTTCGATTTCGGCTAAAATATCACCTTCTTTTATTGTATCACCTACTTTTTTAAGCCAACTTGCAACAGTTCCTTCTGTCATAGTATCGCTCAAACGAGGCATTGTTATTACTGTTGCCATAATTATAATCTATGAGAAATGAAAGGATAATTTTCTTGATCGTACACCACATCGTACAATTGTTGTGCTTCTGGAAACGGAGATTCTTCAGCGAATTTTTCACATTCGTCTACTAAATCTTTTACGCGTTGATCCATTGCTTCAATTTCTGCTTCAGTAGCATAATTGTTTTCTTTGATGATGTCTAAAACTTGAGTAATTGGGTCGATTTTTTTGTATTCTTCAACCTCTTCTTTGGTTCTATACAATTGCGCATCCGACATAGAGTGTCCTCTATAACGGTACGTTTTCATTTCTAAAAATGTTGGTCCGTCACCACGACGTGCTCTGTCAATTGCTTCTTGCATGGCTTCAGCTACTTTTACCGGATTCATTCCGTCAACTGGTCCACAAGGCATTTCATACCCTAATCCAAGTTTCCAAATATCAGTATGGTTTGCAGTACGTTCTACAGAAGTCCCCATGGCATACCCATTATTTTCACAAATGAACACTACAGGAAGTTTCCAGTTCATTGCCATATTGAAGGCCTCATGAAGCGAACCTTGACGCGCAGCACCATCCCCAAAATACGTTAAAGTAACACCACCTGTTTCAAAGTATTTATCGGCAAAAGCCATACCTGCACCTACTGGAATTTGAGCACCCACAATTCCGTGACCGCCATAAAACCCGTGTTCTTTAGAGAAAATGTGCATGGAACCACCCATTCCTTTAGAAGTTCCGGTTACTTTACCATACAATTCTGCCATAACTCTTTTTGGATCAACACCCATTGCGATTGGCTGAACGTGATTACGATAAGCGGTAATCATTTTGTCTTTAGACAAGTCCATAGCATGAATTGCTCCTGCTAAAACTGCTTCTTGCCCATTATATAAATGTAAAAATCCTCTAACTTTTTGTTGAATGTATACAGCAGCTAATTTGTCTTCAAATTTTCTCCAAAACTGCATTTCTTCATACCATTGAAGGTAGGTTTCTTTTGTAATTGGTTTCATTTTTTAATGAATTACGTTGATTAATTGTATTGTAATCGCTCCACAAATTGCGAATTCTCAAATTTGCGAATTGCAAAAGTAAGATATTGATAGTAGATGTAAAAATAATTACGAATGAAAATGCTATTTTTTAATAACTGTTTTCATCGAAATATCAACTACATCGATATAGCTTACAGCGATGTTTTATCAAACGAAAGCGGCAATAAATTATTGATGGAATCTGATTTATATACTTCGCCCGATTCGCCCATGAAATAAATTTCGATTGGAGCATCTTGTTTGAATTCATACTCTGCAATAGATTGACGGCAGGCACCACAAGGTGGAATTGGGGATAGCGTTGGATTAGTATCTGACGCTGCAGTAATAGCTAATTTTACAATTTTGGCATTAGGATAAATCGCTCCAGCTTGAAAGATAGCCACTCTTTCGGCACACAAACCCGATGGATAAGCGGCATTTTCTTGATTGGACCCTAAGACGATTTTGCCATTATCTAATAAAATTGCAGCGCCAACTCTAAATTTTGAATAAGGAGCATACGCATTTTTTCTAGTTTCTATGGCTTGATGCATTAACGACTGAATATCGTTAGGCAAATCGCTCATTTCGTTAAAAACTGAAATGGTAGTGTTAATGTTGATTTCTTTCATTTGTTTATAGAGGAAAAAAAATCCAAATTTCAAAAACTGAAATTTGGATTAGAATTAATTTTTAAATCATATTATAAATCATCGTATTTATCACCGAAATTAAATGTTAGTGAAAAACGAAGTGTATTTTCTAATGGGTTTTTAACTTTTGAAGCAGAGAACAAATAGGAAACGTCTACTTTTACTACGTTGTATTTGAATCCAGCACCAAGAGAGAAAAACTTTCTAGCGCCTTTTAGTGGACTCTCATGAAAATATCCCAAGCGCATGGCGAAGGAATCTTGATACGAATACTCGGTTCCAACAGAATAGGTAAATTCTTTTAATTCTTCTGAAAAGCCACCTGGTGCATCTCCGAAGGATTTGAACATCCCAGAAACCCAGTTAATTTTTTTGTAATTATCATTATTAATTGCTCTTGCCGAAGCCTCTTCTGTAGCATCAATAGTGCCGTCGTTATTCAAATCGACATACACTGGCTCTTGTGGTGTTGGCACTAATAATTTAGCAAATTCTACGTTCAAGGCAACTTTATTGTATTCGTCTAGAATAAAATCAAATCCACCACCTAGACGCATGTTAGCTGGTAAGAAGTTAGATGAAATATCATTTTTGGTATTGTCATAACTAATTTTTGGTCCCATGTTTTGGAAGTTGAATCCCAAACGGTATCTACCATTAAAATCATTAAACGCAATTTCTTCTGATTGAAAGAAACCTGCCACATCAACTGCAAAAGAACTTCCAGGAACGGCATCCGTATTTACATCCGCAATTTTTAAATTGGAACGAATGTATCGTCCACCCACAGCCATACTAAAATGGTCACTTAATTTTAGGGAATACGAACCGTCTAATGCTAATTCGTTTGGTTTAACCACATTGGCTGGATCATCAAAGTTTTGTCTCAATTCGATTTCACCCAAACTAAAATAACGCAAACTTCCAGCGAAAGCACTTTTCTCGTTAATTCTATTATAATAGTTTACCTGACCTAATGAAATATCGTTTACCAACTGCGTTAGATATGGCGTATAACTTATTGCAAAACCTTGTTTATCTAATGCAAAAGCATATTTAGCAGGATTCCATTGTTGTGAGTAAGCATCCGCAGAAGTAGCTACACCTTGGTCTGCCATACCTGCGGCTCTCGCATCTGCAGCAACCAATAAAAATGGTACACCAGTTGTGATCACTCTATCTTGGGCATTCATTATTTGATTGGTAACAATAAAAAACAATAAAAATAAAATACTTCTACTCATTGGCAAAGATTTTATTGTGGTGTATTGGTGATTCTTCGATTTCATTTTTTAACTCTGAATTATTTAACAAATATAGTACTTTCTTATAGGATAACAAGTTTTTCTATTTTTTCTGCCTTGTTGCCAGAAATTGTAGACCGAACGGTTAGTTTGTAAATGTATACACCTTTACCTATTTTATCTCCAAAATCGTCTTTACCATCCCAAATAATGTCTCTAGACAAAAAGCCTTCTGTAGTAACCGTTTGGTTAATCGTTTTTACAATTTTACCTGTTATAGTCATTACTTGAACCTGAACTTCTAAAGGTTCGTAGGGTTTATTATGGCTGAACCAAAATTGGGTGTAATTCACAAAAGGATTTGGATAATTTAACACATTACTTAAGGTTACATTTTCACTATCGGCTACCACAAATTGGATGTCAGCCGTAACAAAATTATTGTATACATCCCAAGCTTTGAAGGTAATGGTATGCAATCCTTTAGCTAAATTTCTGAATGGATATCTGATTTTTCCTTTGGTGTAATCGTTTAATTCGGTCTCGTAATAATCGTTTAAAATGTAAGGCTTTGTTGCATCACCATCTAAAATGGCTACGATATCATGACCTATTCCACTAGCGGTGTTAATTCCGTGTTCGTCTTCAAGATACGCTAAGAAAAAAGGAGATTCATTAGTAATTCCACCATTGACAAACGATTCGTCGTTCATGTACAGTTTTACTCTTGGCGCAGTAACATCAGCCACAGCGTTGGTATTGATTCCTCCTACTTTAATATCTAAATTATACCCTGTTTTATCTAACAGAATTTGGTTTCGCTTTGCATAAAAACTAACTCTTCCGTTGCCTAACGGAATTTTAATATCCCTTGGCACTACAAAACCAATATCAAAAGTTCCGTTATTGATAGAAGCATTTCCTCTAAAAATAGTTTCGCCCAAATTGATAAAACTTATAGGAGGACTATACCCATCATTATCTAGCGTTGACTTATTATAATTTTTATCGAAAACATTCACTGCCAAATCGCCATTATAATAAGTCAGCACATTACCATTTTGATCTTGAACTTCACCCGACAGCTTCACGTAACTCAATGCTTTGAGGTCGTCGACAGGTTGTGACATTGGAACGTCATTGATTTTGGTCAGCACCACTTTGGGTTTAGGAATCGCAAGCATTAACGCTGGGTCACCCAAATAAGAAGTAACTCTTATTGCCGAACCATCGTTGCTAATTCCTTTTGTTTGGCGTAATGCCTCGGCAATTGAAACATAGTTATTATAACCATTTCCAAATAATATTTGTGATAATGTGGTATTAAATGCAAAAGCATAACTAATTTCTCTAGTGGTGGTTACCATCGATATCGCGCCACCTTTAGGATTCCAATAGGTATATTCGCCAGCAGTTGGTTTGTACGGATTGTCAAATCTCGAAAACTGACATGTAATCGTTATAAACAATGGATAACGGTATTGATTGTGAAAGTTATAACCATCCAATTTGTCCCAAAGTCGTTCACCAGTCAAGCCGTCTTCTCCTCCGTGTCCTAAAAAATTAAAAACCAATGCGCCTTTCTCAAAAGCATTTATCATATCTGATTTTGCTTCTGGATAACGATCACCTCCAGCCGAGGTTTGTTGCTGGTAGGAATCCAATAGAATTTTTTTGAAATTTATAAAAGGATTGTTTGCATAAATAACATCTGTCAAAAGATTCTGAGCATCTTGCAAAAGATAATCTCCCGATTTATCCGTATCATCAGATATCGCCACATAATTATTTCTCCAACTGCCATAAGACTTGATATCATGATACTCAATAACTTTATTAATCATCTCTTCTGCTTGCTGAACCGAGGATACCAACATACGACCCACAGCAATATCTGGCTCACCATAATTCGAATCTAAGTTTCCTTCATTACTATCGACCATTACAAAATAATCATCAGATGAAAAGGAAGAAGAGGTTTCAGTATAACTATTAACCGAATGATAAATAGGAACAACATTGGTGTTATTAGGTATACGGTTTTTAAAATCAAAAGAAGCGTCACCAAATAAATTCACATATTTAACTCTTGTCGCTGTTGAAGAAGCATTGAAATAGACATATTTTATAAAATTTCTTATAGCCCCTATATCTTGTTTTCCACTCCCAAATTCTTGATAAATCAATTCTAAATCCACCACTTTCACATTAAGATTAGAATAACCCCTATGAAAATTAGCCAATTTTTCAGCTTGAGTACGTAAAGAGTTGGGGGTAATTATAAGGTAATCTATGTCTTGAAAGTTTCCTTGAGCATCATTAAAAATAGTTCCTTTTAAATCTTGATTAGAAACTGAAGTATTTTGCTCTTTGGCTGGAATATAGATATCAGAATCATCTACTGCAATGTATTTTTTGCTGCTTCCAAGATTAGATTTAAAAGTGAAATTACTTTGTGCCGAATTGACAACAGAGGTAACATTATAAATATCAGTAATATCCCATATTTGGGAAATTGAAGTTGCATTTGAAATTTGATATTCTACAATACCTGTTTGTGTAGCGGCATTATTATAAGTAAAACGAAATTGTTTACCGTATCCTATTAAATTACTTTTTGCAGTAATACTAATATAATCTAAATATCCTTTAGAGGTTGGCACACCACTATTATTGTAGGTCAATTTAACACTAATATTTTGATTTGGTGTAAAAGCAGTATTCCCTGTCAAATAGGCCTCAGCAGCCACATTTCCTGAATTCAACGTTACATCGGGCAAGGTCATAGTACCCATATTTTGACCATTAACGGCTACCGCAAAAGAGGTGTCTACTATAGAGTTAGCACCGGTATGAACTGTAATTTGTGCCGGACTAGTAGTTACAATATTAGGGAAAGAAAAATCAAAAGTTTGTTCATTCGTTATACTAAAATTTTCTCCAAACCATGTTCTACCCAACCGACCAATATTAGTTAAATCAACCTCATGAAACTGATAATCATCAAATGTGGTCAAACTTAACGTAGGACTACCAGATGGTTGCGCCAAAGTGGTAATTCGTTTACCATAAGAACCTTCTACATTAATATAGTAGTATGCTCTATCAGCGTATAAATTGAGATGGGTATTGTTTTCTTGACTCCAATTATCCATTCCTTCGGCATAAAACAAGACGTAGTCGTTATCATCAAAAGACCCATCATCCTCACCTATAACCTGAATAGCGTTTTCTTCTATATCAAGCGGATATGACACACTATTGGATAAAGGTGCCATTCGACCACCATTACCATAAATCTTAATTTTTTTAGGATCTAAATTATTCAAACTTACACCTAAATCAGAAAGAAAACTTTTGGACAATTTATAAACACCCGATTTCTGCACGTAAAAACGTTTCCAAGTCCCAGTGGCAAGAACAGAATTTGTAACACTAACCACATTTTGAGTATTGTTTTTATTGGTATTTAAAGAAAAAGTATACGAATAATTAAAAGACTTTACTTTTTTGTATCCATTTTCATCCTTTACAATCGGAGAAAAGGCAAGCAAAATAGTATTTTGATCTCGAGCAATAGTATTTCTAATGGTGGCTTTAATAGTATTTGGAATGGCTGTTTTGTTTAAATCTCCAAGTTGAGAATCGTTTATGGATTCATAAATTAAATTTGTAATTTGTAAAGAACTTTCGTTAATCAATTGTGATGAAGGAAACTTTTTCACGAAGCTGATTTCTTTTTTTACAAAATCAAAATTATAACTATCTGACTGAAATTGAGGGATATTCAATTTAACATCGCCAAAGGAATAGTCGCTTTTATCAATCCAATCAACATTAATTGAGCCCGATTGTTGAGCCTTAACAATCAAACTGATAAACAGAAACACTAAAATACTAATCTTTTTCATTGATAGCAATAACGCAATTTTAATTTAAATATTACGATTGGTAAAAATAAAATTATAATTCGGTTATTACAATATTATGTAAAAAATGACGTTAAGCATTAAGTAATGAAAATATTTTTTTCTAATAATCACAAAAAGATGTTGCAATATCAAGGTTAATTCTTATATTGCGCCTCGAAAATTTATTACCTACTAAGAGTATGAAAGTTAACAAAATTATGGCAATCAGGTTGTTACTAGTGTTAGCAATGATGGCAAGTTTTTCAAGTTGTAGTAAAAAATCCAACAACAAAGGTGGATCTAGAGCTACAGGCTGGAAAATTAACGACAAAAAAGGAGGGTTTCAGTATGCTTCTAAATTCAAGAAACAAGAAACTGGCCCTGGTTTAGTTTTAGTTGAAGGAGGAACATTCACAATGGGTAAAGTTGCTGATGATCCAATGCACGATTGGAATAATACGCCAAATCAACAACACGTTCAATCATTCTATATGGATGAAACTGAAGTTACCAACCTAATGTATATGGAATACCTAGATTGGTTAAAAAGAGTTTTTCCTCCAGAAGAAGATAATTATAAAAACATTTACGAAGGCGCTTCTCCCGATACATTAGTATGGAGAAACAGATTGGGTTATAATGAAACCATGACAAACAACTACTTGAGACATCCAGCGTATGCTGAATATCCTGTAGTAGGTGTAAACTGGATTCAAGCAACTGAATTTTCTAAATGGAGAACCGACCGTGTTAACGAGTCTGTTCTTGAAAGAGAAGGATATTTGAAAAAAGATGCAAAAGTTGCTGATGTAAAAGCAGAAGCTACTTTTAGTACTGATACCTATTTAGCAGCGCCATCAAAAACTTTTGGAGGTGATGATAAAATTGTTTTAAAAGGACCAAGAAATTCAAAAGCTGCTGGAAAGGGTGGAACTAAAGGTGCTGATGGTACTACAAAAGAAGCTAAAAATGTTTACGCACAAAGAACATCTGGTTTAATTTTACCAGAATACAGATTACCAACTGAAGCAGAATGGGAATATGCTGCTGCTGCAGATGTAGGTCAAAGAGAATACAACGTTTATAAAGGACAAAAGAAATATCCTTGGTCTGGAAGTTATACACGTTCTAGCAAAAGACAAATCAAAGGTGATCAATTGGCCAATTTTAAACAAGGTAAAGGAGATTACGGTGGTATTGCAGGTTGGTCTGATGACGGAGCTGATATTACTAACAAAGTTAAATCATATCCACCAAACGATTTTGGATTGTATGACATGGCTGGAAACGTTGCAGAATGGGTTGCTGACGTTTACAGACCAATTGTAGATGACGAAGGAAACGACTTCAACTATTTTAGAGGTAACGTTTACATGAAAGATAAAATCGGCGAAGATGGTAAAGCTGAATTGGTAACAGCAGAAACTCAAAAATTTGACACTATGCCAAACGGTAGAGTGATGGCAAGAAATTTCCCAGGTCAAATTGCTCAAGTTCCAGTTGATGAAAAAGAAACTTATTTAAGACAAAACTTTGATAAGAGTAATGAAAAGAACTATAGAGATGGTGACAAACAATCTACTAGATATTTCAAATTCGGAGAATCAGAAGAAGGTGACGGTAAATTAAAACCAGAACAAAGAATGTATGATTCACCTGTTCACAACGTATCTACAGATAGTATCGGAAACATGATTCGTAAATACGACAAATCAAGCAAAAGAACAACTTTAGTTAATGATGACGTTAGAGTTTACAAAGGCGGATCATGGAGAGATAGAGCTTATTGGTTAGACCCAGCACAAAGAAGATACTTCCCACAAGATATGGCAACTGATTACATTGGATTTAGATGTGCAATGTCTAGAGTAGGACCAAAATCAGATTCTAAAAAATCAGCAAGAAATAAAAAAAGATAATTCTTTACATAATAATTCAAAAGCCCTTTAATTAGGGCTTTTTGTTTTTAAAGATATTTAAAATGACAATAGCAGAAATTCATAATTTATTTTTACAATCAAGTGGAGTAACCATAGATACTCGAAAAATTGAATTGAATTCATTATTTATAGCGCTTAAAGGCGAACGATTTGACGCCAATACATTTGCACAAGAAGCTTTAGACAAAGGAGCATCCTATGTTATAATAGACAATAAAAACTACTACATTGACCATAGAACGATTTTAGTGAATGATAGTCTAATTACTTTACAAGAACTAGCCAAATTCCACAGAACCTCTTTAAAACTTCCTATAATAGCACTTACAGGAAGTAATGGAAAAACCACAACGAAAGAACTAATTCAAGTTGTTTTATCAAAAAAATACAACACTAAAGCAACTGTTGGCAACCTAAACAACCACATTGGCGTGCCATTAACCCTTTTGTCTTTCACGTCTTCCACCGAAATCGGAATTGTAGAAATGGGTGCCAATCATCAAAAAGAAATCGAATTTTTGTGTAAAATCGCGCAACCTGATTATGGTTACATAACCAACTTTGGAAAAGCCCATCTTGAAGGATTTGGCGGTATCGAAGGCGTTATTAAGGGTAAAAGCGAGATGTACAACTACCTACAAAATAATCATAAAAAGGTTTTTGTGAATTATGATGATAGCATACAAGAAGAAAAAACAAAAGCTATTGAACGAATTACCTTCAGCAGAACAAATGAAAACAGCGATATATTTATTAAAAAAGTTATTGCTAATCCATTTGTGACAATAAACTATAATAACACCACAATAACATCACATCTAATTGGTCTGTACAATGCCAACAATATCAATGCTGCTATCACAATAGGCCATGCATTCAATGTTAGCAATAATGATATTAAATCAGCATTAGAAAGCTATATCCCAGAAAACAACAGATCCCAACTACTTACTAAAAACAGTAACGAAATCATATTAGATGCATACAATGCCAATCCTAGCAGTATGCTTGTGGCGCTAGAAAATTTTATACAACTTAAAAATCCCAACAAAATTATAATTATTGGAGATATGTTCGAACTCGGAGAAGATAGTATAAAAGAACACAAAGCCATTGTAGACCATTTAAAAACTAATTCTGGCATTAAATGCTTCTTTATAGGAAAAGATTTTTATTCAAATAAAACCGAAAACAGTAACCATTCGTTCTACCCTACTTTTGAAGATTTTACAGGATTTTTGAAGAATAACAATTTTTCAAACAATACCATCTTAATCAAAGGATCAAGAGGAATGGCATTAGAAAGAGCTTTAGATTATATCTAGTCATAACTGATATACTGCAATACATACTTTAATCATTTTAGCGTTTCCCTTTGGGTCATTCTTTTGGCTGTATCTTTACTTTTTTAAAGAAAAAAGTAAAGAATGCCGCTTTAATCCCTCACGCAGTTTAGCTCTAAAGATTAAATTCAGTTTTAATCGAATCTTTGTCATAACAAAAAAGAATGCTGCGAACTGAACTGTTTTAAAACGAGTGAACACGCTACACCTATAAAAACAAAAAAAACCCTTCATTTTCATGAAGGGTTTTAAAAAACAAGGCGGCGACATACTC
>NZ_JBMDKL010000021.1:0-30249 GCF_057809695.1 Flavobacterium sp. FG139 | reverse complement strand
TTGTAAAGGCTTGGTCTTGGTTCATCGCCACTTCTTGAAGCCGCGAAACGTTAGCAGCAAGTATAAACCGAAACACACATGAAAAATAACGACAAATTTGAAACGGAATTCAATCAAAAAAAAATTAATCATATTTTTCATTATACAAATAGTTTTGAAGTTTTACTTAAAATAATAAGGAATGGGTTTGCTCCTTCATATTGTGATGAAAAAATAAATGAAATAGATTATTACATTCCAATGGTTAGTTTTTGTAACATTCCATTAAAAGATGTTGACTTGTATATGCGTTATGGTAAATATGGCATTGGTATGAGCTTAGAGTGGGCTGTAAGAAATAGTATTTCTCCTGTGATTTATATTCACGAGAATACACCATTTAAGGACTTACATAAGCAAATAAACCTTATAAATCTAAATCAAATTGCGACAAAATATTTTGCTAATATGTATAAAGAAATAACTGAAAACGTTAAAGATAATAACAATTACGAACAAGATAAAAATTTATTGAAACAAATAAATGACGTAACTGTCCCAACTCTTCAATTCTTTAAAAATTGGAAAACAATACATAAAAACAAAGAAATTATAACATATCAAGAAAGAGAATGGAGATATATTCCAAACTTGATAAATGAGAAACGATTAATAACTATTGAAGATAAAGAGTTTAACGAGTTAAGTCAAAAAGACTTAAAACCAAAACCTCACTTACCAGAATACTCATTGAAAATTGATTTGATATCCGATTTAAGATACTTAGTAATCAAAACTGAAGAACAAAGAAAAAAAGTAATGGAAATTTTAGCAAAAAAGTTTACACTTGAAAAACTAACAGAATCTATATTAAGTGGAAAATTTATAATTTTAACTGAAGAACAAATAAACAATGATTTCTAAAAATACCTGCTGCTAACAGCGGTTTAGGATAATTTTATATGTAAAATACTAATAATCTTAAATTTAAATTAAAATAAAATTAATTAGTATAACATAGGTACAACAAATTGATGATTTCCTATCTGCCAAAATATCTTCGTTTCCAATTTAACAACTCTACGCTTTCTTTCAATGGAAAATTTACTTCATTAACCAAAAATCCAAGAAAATCGACATAAGGAACAATTAAGCGATTTCTTTTAAGTTCATTAATTACATTTCTCATTACATCTCTAGTATGGTTATTAGAAGCAATGCTTGTAATGTTAATGCCTTTAAGTCTATTTAAAATTTCATTTATTTGTTGAGGAAACGAGTTTGTATATAGAGTTACATTTGGATCTACCAATCCCTGTGGAAACCTTACGCCTTTTGATACAGATAATAACTCGTTTAATGCTGGTGCTTCATTAAAAACTATTGCAACTAAGTCAATCTCTGTAAAAGAAAGGGATGACTGTATTTTTTTAAAGCTATCTTCATCAGCCCAAAGCAAAACTACAACAGTATTTTCATCTACAAACGCTGGATTGTTATTTGCCAAAAGCAAGTTTACCCCAGTTGTTTGTCCTTGTTTCGGTACATTAGTTAAGGAAAAGACCCTATTTCTTCTTAATTGATTGACGAAATTTACTCCTTGACCTGAAACCATTTTATCAAAGGCTTGACTTATAAAATTTGGAGGATTGTCAAGAAGTGAACTATGGCTCAAGACAAATTTTATATTAGAATATCCTTTTTGATTAATAATAATTAATGCTTTCAAAAGACCATCTTTTATAGCCTCTGGAAAATCATTGTTTGCGGGCTTTATATAATAAACATTATTATTCATACTATTTTATCCTTAATTTAAAAATGCTATTAGGGTTCCTGTAACCAAATATATAAACGGAAAACATAAAAGAAATAAATTAAGGTATTTTATCCTTCGGTTGTATAACATATTGGTAATACCAATAAATGAATTCAGCAAACTTAAAAATAAAAAACCATAAATTAAAAGAGCTTTTAACTTGCGTACTAACGTATAATCAGGAATGAAAGTTACAATCATATAGGCTATAAAAAATAGTAGCGTGAAAATAATAAATTTATTACCGTTACCATCTTCAAAATTACCATTTTTATTAGTCCATTTGTCTTAAATAAATTAATTTGATATGTTTTAGATAATTCTATGCTATCATCATATATAAATATATAATTAAGATTCTTGATTGGGTATCACAACAAATTCTAACCCTATTTTTATTTTTTTTATGGGTAATCAAATTATTAATGCTATTCAATTTTATTCTCTATTTCAAGATATATAGCTACGCAATCTTTTGCTATGGATTCATTAATTATATTTTTTTCATCCTCACCCAAACTTTCAATATGTTCAATTATATTATTTGCTCCAATAGCTACACCTAACTTTCTTAATTCATCAGCTTCTTTTTTGGGAATTTCATAACCTTTGTTTTTCTTGTGATGACTTGTTCCGTCTAAATTTACAGCATAAATCTCTTTTTTTCCTCTTGAGGAAATAACATGATAATGAGCCTTAACTGGAGGATGTGTTTCTTCTGCATGATAATAATATCTGTTAGAGCTTTTTTTGAAGTTTTTAATTACTTCGTGTTCAAGAATAATATCACTTGACTCAAAAACGATTTTTATTAGGTATGTATTAGTTTCGACTTTTCTATTTTCTAAAATTTCGTTAAAACGTTTAACAAAAGGTTTGTAATTTTGGTTTGCTAGGCTATCAACAAATTCCTCAAAGTTTTTAATTTCTGCCATAATTAATAAATTTCTATTTCTAATGATTCTCTTGTATGTGGAATATACTTTGCTTTTATTGTGACAATATCATTTTCTTTACTTTCATCAAACTCAATTTTAATTCCATTTATGTTTGGAACTAGATTAGTAATAGTTGTATAGTCAGCAATTCCAAATGTTTTGCCTAATATTTTTTTATATGTTAAAACATTCATTTTAAGTTCAACATTATTATTACTCATCATTTCGAGTATACAAAAGAAATCTCCTGAATTAATTTTACTTTTCTATTATAATTAAATTTTAGAAACTGTTTTTGTGTGACGCTATAAAATACGCTTATAGATATGATTTAAAAAAACTTTAATCCTGAATATCTTGAATGCTCTCAAATATAAATTCAATGTCTTTATCTTTTCTTAAAGTTTGAAATTTAAGTCCCTTTAACAAAGCGCCACTATATCCCATTCCTTTGTTATTAATCAAATTTTCAAGCCCTTTTTCATTATTTGCAATTTTTAGTTGAAATTTTGCACAAATTGAATCAGACTTTAATGTAACCAGAATTTCTTTCGAATCATTAGTTTGAATTAACTTATCAAAATAAAATTCAATATTGTTTTCATTTGATTTTTTTAAAATTTTATCAAGTTCATTTTTGTATTCAAAAGAATCTAATTTATTCTTTTCGAATATGGGATTAGTATTATTACATTCTTCTTTTTTACAAGAATAAAATAAAACAAGAATAAAAACTAGGAAGATTTTTTTTTTCATAATTAAAAAAATTTATTAAATTTGGAAAATTACTATACTTAAATTTAAGTGTTTAAGTATTCTTAAAAGCAAAGATAACTAAAATATTTATAAAATGATTAATTCTGTAAAAACATTTGCGTGTAGTCAATACACAACACTTACAAAGGCTAATCCAAACCTTGACGGTTCGGGAGCCATTAATACAGTAATTGTCGCTAAAGGTAATGGGACAATTATTAATTCGGTTATTATAAAAGCCGTTGGAAGCAATTCTTTAGGAATTGTTAGGTTATATATCTATGATGGAATAAATAATTTTCTCATCAGAGAAATAATGATTGGGGCTGTAACCCAATCAAGTACTGTTCCATCGTATTTTCAAAGAATTGAAATTGATTTGCTATTGGAAGACAAATATGAATTAAGAGCATCAACTGAATTTGATGATGAATTTAATGTCTTAGCTTTTGGTCAATATTGGGAGTCTTGTCCTTGTTAAATTTAAAATAAAAATAAAATTATGAATAATTCATCTACAATAATAGATCAAAGAAAGTTTTTTGCAAACACAGGGGTTGCTCAAATATCAAAAAGGAATCCAAATCTTGATGGTTCTGGAGCAATATATACATTATTAACAGCGTCTGGAGATGGTACTCAGGTAAATTATATTTCTATTAAAGCTACAGAAAGTACTATGCAAGGTATGGTTAGGTTTTTTGTAAATGATGGAGATAATACATTTCTCTATAGAGAAGTTTACATACCAGAAATGGTTGCTACGAATGTAGAAAATTCATTTCAAACATTTATGAATGAAAGTATATATCTAAGTAATAATCATTCGTTATTAGTTACGACTGAAAATGATCAAAAATTTGACATTATCGCTTTTACTTCTGATTGGAAACAATGCTCTTGTGAATCAAGTTTAATAAAACAATCATCGATAAATTCTGCAAAAGTAAGCATTCAAACTATTAAAGAAGCTAATCCAAATCGTGATGGTAGTGGATCAATTACAACGATTTTTAATGTTCCTAAAGATATTTCAGGTGGGGCAGTAATCAGTGAAATCGGAATAAAAGCTATAACTAGTACTAGGGAAGGGATTGTTAGATTGTGGATTAATGATGGCGAAAACTATTATCTATTAACTGAATTACTAATACCAGCAGAAATTTCAACTTCAGTGGAGCCTGCATTTAGAACAATATTTAGTTATGCTTTTTACTTGGCTGATGGCTATTCAGTTTGTGCTTCAACAGAAGTAGAAAATGCTTTTAATATTAGTGTAGCTTCTACTTTAATAAATAACTGTGATTGTTAACTTAAAAAAAAATAAAAATGTCAAATAAAAAAATAAATTTAGATAAGCTGACACTTGATAAAGAAAGTATATTAACTATAAAGTCAGTTGGAAAAAAACGTGACCATGATACTCCAACAATTAATGATAATTGTTGTGGTGATGTGTTTACTACATTTAACACAATAGCTGTTTGTAATCCTCATGATTGGTGTGGTTATTGGCATGAATCAAATTGTCTAGGGCCATTTTTGACTAAACCATAATCTATAGTGGTAAAAGATTGTCTTAGAAATGAATTGCTTGAAGCTATAAATCATTTTAATGATGATTTAGGTTTAATGTTGGGTAGTTCTGGCTTATTGCTTTTTTATGGGTCAAACTTGAAATTAAAAAATGACTTGAAAAAAATAGAAGAATTGTTTAATATTATTATTCAAAAGGCTTCTGATTTCAAGTCATTTTCTCTTTCAAGTGGTGTTACAGGATTTGGTTATGTTTCTACTTACTTTAAAAAAAGTGGGATTATTGATAGCGATTTAAATACATCCTTAAATGATTCTATTTATTATGGTTTTGATTTATTTCTAAAAGAAGAAAATTTTGATTATCTACATGGTTATTTAGGTGTTATTAATTATTTGATTTATGACAAAAACGAAAAACTTAATAGTCAATTGGTTTTAGATAAACTTTACTTTATCACAAATTTTTTAGTAGATAATAAATTTATTACAGATGAAGCCATTAATAAAGAAATGTTTGTTGCAAACTTTGGGCTAGCGCATGGAATACCATCTTTTCTTTCCATTTTGATTAATTATGATAAATTATATCCATGTGATAATACAAAAATGAGAATAAATGAATTAAGTAATTTTATAATTTCTCAACGACAAGAAAGAGTAGGTTTTGTGTCTAAATATCCTAGTTCATTGTATAAAGAAGGGATATCTTTTGACAAGGAAAGTCGATTGGCATGGTGCTACGGTGATTTAGGTGTTAATTTAGCATTATTAAAATCTGCTCGATATTTAAACAATAAGGAACAAGAAAAAATTATTATTAATGATTTAATTTTTTTGACTAGCAGAAAAACATCATTTGAAACAAGTATTATTGACTGTTCCTTATGTCATGGTGCTGCTGGGTTAGTTTATTTTTTCAAATACTTATATTCAATTTATGGATTATTAGAATTTAAGGAATATTATTCTTATTGGGAAAATTACATCATAGATAAATATACACATACGGGTGTTGACGGATTAAGTTATTATTTAAAAAGTACTGGATGGCTTAAAGAAAGAGGTCTACTCGAGGGCTATATAGGTATTTATTTTTCTCTTTTTTTTGAAGAATTTGATCCCTCTCCTTTTAATTATTTATTTTTAATAGATTAAATAAAATATGTCAAATATTAGTTATTTTGAAAAGTTTGTTTATAGAGCCTCATCGAATCATCATAAAAGTGAAGTTTTATCTGATGAAAGTCTATTTTTTGTTAATCCTGATTTAATAAACATCAAAAAAGAAAATGAAAAAATTAAGCAAACTAGATATAAATATCTATTAAGAAATAATTTCAGAACAATTCCTTTTGGTCTTTTTGCAGGTATTGGAATCGGAGAAGTCAATTTAGAAACAAAAATTATTATTGATGACTCCAGAAATACTATAACAACATACTCTTCTGAATATATAATTGAATTAGTAGAACATATAGTTAAACAAGAATATGTGAGTCCATATTTAACATATTCAATCAATAACTCAATTTATGAATTAAATGACCGATTTAGATATATTGAAAGTAAAATTTATGGAGAAAAATACAAATTCGAATTAGTTTCAATTCGTTCTTTTGATGTACTGAAGAAAATAATTAATCATTTAAGATTCAAAAAAAGCACTCTATATGAATTAGAGGAGTTAATTGACAACCAGTATTCTCTAGAAGAAAAAAAAGTTTTTCTAAAAAACTTAATTTCTAACAACATTATTATTAATCAATTAAGTCCGTCTATAGTTGGTGATTTGCCTCTAAATCAAATAATAAAGAGGTTAAAAAAAATATTACAAACCGCAAATAAACAACATAAACAACATATCGAAGATTTGATTTCAAATTTAGTTTATATAAAAGATCAATTTGAAATTATAGATTCTAGAAATTCATTAAATTCAGTAGAATATTATAATATAATTACAGAACTATCTACAAGAATATTTCCTTACAAGAATTCTAAACCAATTATAAAAGTTGATTTATTTTTTAAATCTAAAATTGCAACTTTAGACAAAGAAAAAGCAGATTATATTGTTAAAAGTTTACCCAATTTATTTAAAATAACTAAAAAAAACACTAATTCAAATCTAATTGAATTTAAAAATAAATTTTTGAAGAGATGGGGAGAAAGAGAAATACCATTATTATTTGCTATTGATGCAGATCTTGGAATTGGTTATCCTGTTAGTACTGATTATCAATCAAATTTTTTAAATAAAAAAATATTTTTAAATCAAAATAATTACGATAGACAAGTTAACATAGATCCTATAGATGTTTTTTGGGAACACAAAATCAAAAAGGCAATATTTTTAAATGAGGATATTATAAATATTAACGAAAATGAAATTAAATCTTTTCAAGACGATTCATTAAAAAATATACCAAGTACTTTCCCTTTATTTTTTTCAATTTTAAATGATGGACAATCTATATTTTTGAAAGGAATAGGAGTTAATTCAGGGGCTAATGTATTAGGAAGGTTTGGATATAATACAGGAATAAAAGATTTAGTAAATGAAATAATTTTATTTGAAGAAACTAAAATTAAGGATGAAATTTTTGCTGAAATATGTTTTAATGCAGATATCCATATTTCTAATGTTTTACAAAGACCGTCTTATCAAAAGTATATAATATCTTGTTTAACAAATTCTGATGAAGAAAATATAATTGATCTTCAAGATTTATTAATTTCAATTAAAAATGGAGAACTAATTTTAAGAAGCAAAAAACTTGATAAAATAATAATTCCTAAAAATACAAATGCTCATAATCATTCTATTTCAGACTTATCTGTTTATTGTTTTCTTTGCGATTTACAATCACAAAATCACTATAATTCATTCAGTTTCAATCTTGATAGTTATTTTAAATATTACAAAAGCATACCTAGAATCACGTTTAACAATAATATAATTTTACAGCCAAGAAGATGGAAACTTGATTTAGATGATTTTAAAGATATAAATCTAAAAAATTTAGATTCATATAAAATCATTATTGAACAATTAAACAAATTGAATGTTTCTAAAATATTTGCACTAGTAAATGGAGACCAAGAATTAATTATTGATACTAGCAAAAAAGAATCTTTGGAAGTATTTATGTCTGAATTAACAAAAAAAAATGAAATTTTGATACAAGAGTATTTACTTAATCCTATGCCATCTACTGTTAAAGATTCACATGATTACTTATATTCATCTGAATTAATATTATTTTGCAAAAATAATGAAATCATTTCTAAAGATAATAGATATGAAAAAATAAATGATTTTAACGAATTTAGTTTTGTACCAGGTTCTGAATGGCTATCATTAAGAATTTATACTGGCAGTAATTTTATTGAAAAGATTTTACTCAGCTTTGATCAAAAAATTTTAAATAAAAAATACATAAAAAAATGGTTTTTTATTAGATATAGAGATGAAGACTTCCATCTTAGAATAAGATTTAATATTGACAAAAGAGATTATAAAAAACTGTTAACAGTTATAAATGAAGTATTAGTTCCATTTACAAAAAATGAAGTAATATGGAAATATGAATTCGATATTTATCAAAGAGAATATATAAGGTATGGTTATCATGATATAACAATTGCTGAAAGTTTATTCTATCTTGATTCAGTATTACATAAAAATATAATTTTAAATAAATATGTAGATAAAGAAGATAATTGGTTATTAATGCTAGTAATAACAGATAAATATTTAGACTCTGTAGGAATGAATATTCATGAAAAACTAGAATATGTAAATGATACAATTATGCAGATTAATCAAAAAATAAATACAAAATCCTTAAATTTAATATATTCTAAAAATTATTCTAAAATTGATTATATTATTAATTCAAAAGATGAATTAAATAATATTTTTTGTGAATTTCATCTAAATATTAAAACAGAATTAATTAATATACAGAAAAACAATAATTTTAAAAACTTTTTGAGTAGTTGTATTCATATGTCAATAAACAGACATTTTGATTCATTAAGTAAAGAAAATGACTATCTTGTTTATTATTTTTTATTTAAATACTATAATCAAACAATTCGCAGATATAATTTATAAAAAAAACTTCTATAACAAGTATTTAGATAAAAATAGTGCCAAATTGATTTGGCACTATTTTTTTGGTTTTTTTTATTTTTTCAATTTTGATTTAACTATTTTACCTCCCTTAATGTATCTATAACCCTTTTTCAAGGTTCCATCTCTTTTTACTCCCTCTCTTTTGATTACTCCACTACAAAGCTTCTTTGCGGAGATTCTTTTTTTGCCTTTCGATTTTGTTTTTTTCGCTACCATGATTTTTGAATTTTGATTATTTAACTTTAAACGATAATTTTTTTTCCCTTTTTTGTTGTGTTGGCTCCCTGACTACTTTCTTGTAATACATTGAGTATTTTAAAGTGAGGTCATTACCTCTATTTTTTTCAAGAGTTGCAAACCTTTGTTTTGGGTCTTGATGTGATGAACAATGAATTACTGAAGTTGGATTGTGTGCCATCTTATTACCGCCATACATTGCCCCATTTTCTTTTACTTGAGATATAAAGCACCAAATTATTTTTGGGTAAGCGGTTCTTAAATAATTCAGTTGGTCGGCTGTAATCTTTAAATCTGTAACCGAATCCGCAATTATGACTTTAACCACTTTACAGAAGTCCTGCAACTCTTCAAAAGGTTTTTCTAAATAACCTTTTATAGCTATGAACTTTCTGCCTTTCTCGCTTGTATTTCGATTAATACTGTCTAGCGTATCTTTACTCTCAATCCCACCTTGCTCGTAATCGATATATGCAACTGGTGTTTGTTGTTCTCCAAAGGCATTAGCAATCTGCATGGCCAACTGTGATTTTGAACTGTGCTTATTCCCTTTAATCAGGATAAGTGCCTTGTGTGGTTGTTGCTTTTGCAAAAACTTTCCAATCTCCCCATCAAATACAAAAACATCTTTAGCCTCTTTTGGTGCTGTTCCCGCTGAAACAAAGCCTAATTTTTCTAATTGATTTAGACTTTTATTCTGATCCAAATTGGGTTGTGTTTTACTTACCCTAGTTGTATTTTTTTTTGTAGCCGGCACAACTCTTTTTTTCTTCACTTCAGTAGCTTTTTTGGTTCTGGCTTTTGCCCCCAATCCTGCAAATAAATCCAACTGCTCTCCCTGTTTGGTTTTGCTTTTAACTTTACTTTTTGTAGGTCTCTTTACAGGAGTTTTTATGGCTACTTTCTTGGTTGGCTCTTCTTTCTTTTCATCTTCCTGCTCATTCTCGCCCTCTAGGTTTCTATTTAAAATGTAATTGACTGCCTTTTGAGATTGTGCTGAAGCTTTAAGGAAAAAACGGTTGTCGTTCTCTAGTTCGCTAACTAAAACCTTATTCCAACTTTTAAGATACTTTGCCGAGTTCTCTTTAGTCTGAAATAAAATCCCTGCCTCTGAACATAAAAATACTGCTCCTAGTTCTGCAATAAGTTCTTCATAAGCATAACTCTTACTTCCAAACTTTCCTGAAAAATCTCTATCCAATCGCTTTTTTGCACCTGTCGAGTGTGTTAGCTCGTGAAAGAAAGTACAGTAATAAGATGCCTCTTTGTTAAAAGCATTTATTTTAGGCATATTGAGCGTATCGGTGGCAGGTTGATAATAGGCTTTATCCCCAACAAAAGTATAAATAGGTGGGTTTTTATACCCGTCAATCAGTAACTGCGCTTGCTCAATCGGATTGACCTTTTTACTATCAATTTTATCACTCGGAAACTTTAACCCTGTACAATCATCGGCTCTGAAAACATTGTAATATTTAATTACTGGGATTTTCACTAAATGCTCTTTCAAATCATCTTTGGTTAATCCGTGAGTTTTTACAAACTCTGTAAACTTTGCCTTGTCGGTGGTTTTGAATTTTAGCGTTCCATCATCATAATTAAAAATCATGGTGTAATAAATAACACGTCTTGCCTTGCTGTCTTTTTTGAGTGATGCGTTAACATCTTTGATTTGGTTAAAGGTTAAATAGTACGGCTGTATAAATTTAATCGGCACTAAATATCCTTTGCCCTCTTCATCAAATTTTATATCGAAATTCAACAGGAAATTTGCTCCAGTATATTCTTTCTTACTTACATAATTTTTGGCTGTTCCGTCAGCTCCCGAACCAACCCAGTCTTTTTGCCAAGGCAAATGCCCAACCTTTTCAATGGTATTTATAATTAAGTCCGTGATATAACTGTAAATATCATCGGGAGAAACACCATTTAAACCACCATCTGAATCGGGTTCTGATTGATATTCCAAAGTAGGTAAAATGATACTTTGCTCTGCGCCACTTAATCCTAATTCAGTAATAAAGTCGTTTATTTCTATTTCAAAAACTGAATCGTTATTCTGTCTTAAAACGTTTGTGATGCGTTTTGAAATAAGCGTATGATTTTGCCTTTTGGCTCTAGCCAGTAGCTTTTTTAGTGCGCTTCGGGAAACTTGCTTTCCGTTGAGATTATTGAATGATTGTACTAAATCCATACTATTGAATTATTGAATATTCTTTACCTAAAACCCCTAAAATGGTTTCAATTTGAATGTCTTTTATTCCTGTAATTTTTACCAGGCTTTGCATATTGGAAAGGTTCTCCAATATTGGAATCTCAACTACCAAATCCTTTAAAAGAAACTTGCCATTGGCGGGAACTGAAACAAAAGATTTATTTACCGTAATGGTTGCAATTTGTTTGGCTGTTTTGTCTTTCAGTACAATTCTCTTAACAACTGCAATAACACCATCAGGGCTGAAATTATCCTTTGTGGGATTAAAAAGAGTTACATCTAAATTGAACCTCATTCTTTTGAAATTGATGTCAAAATTTCTAAAGCCAGTCGGCAACGCTTTGAGTTTTCCCATTGTTTCTTTCCATTTATTTACCTTGTTTTTGTACCATAGTACACCAACGCCCACCAATGCGCCAGCAATAACAATATGCTTTGCTCTTATACCCATAAACTTGTTTTGTTTCTAATAAATACAACCGTTTTAAACCCAATGAAAAGAAGTGTTGCAATTCCCAAAACCATTAAAAACTTCTTCAGTTTTGATAAAGGCTTTTCAATCTCAATCGGAATCTTTTTTACCCTAATGATAGTTTTATCATTTGCCGTTTTGGTAGTGGTATTTTCATTTTTGGTCTGTGCCATTTTAGAGTAAAACTCTAATTGTTTGGCTAGTTTGTTAAACTCAAGTTTATAGCTGTTGTCTCCTGATTTTTTTGAAGTATTAAGCTTTGATAAAATTTCATCAATCTTTGCATTTACCAAACTATCAATTTCACGGTTTCCTGTATTGCTTTGAATAACTGGAGTAATTAATTTGTCATCGATTGCCTGATTAATGATTACATTTCTGAGGCTGTCTCTTCTTTGAATTTCACTTTTGAGAAGTGTGTTTTCCTCTTTGTATTTTTTAGCTGAAGAACAACCGATAAAAGCAACAGAAATTAATATCAGTAAAAGCGATGTTGTTAAATATTTAGTGATTGTCTTTTTCATTGTTGCTGTTTTTAAAAGTGATTTTTATTGTGTAGAATATCATTTGGGTTACTTCAATTATCTGAAACAAATCAATATCATAATAAATACTGACTGCTCCCACGATTTTATTAAAGAGGTCTCTTTTCATTGATTAATTGCTTTAGCTTGTCAAAAATTATCCCTAGTAAATCCTCCATTCTTTTATGGAAAATGGTAGAGAATGAACCGCACCAAGCACAAACCATATAGGTAAAAAGCTTACTTGTATGCAGGAACTGGTCAAAGAAACCGTACACCAAGAGGGCAACAAAAAATGATACAATCGCTTCGGCTAAAAACCATTTCCAAGAGGCTTTTGCTCCCTGTCTTACCTGCTTTAATATCTTAACAAATGCGCCCATACTCACAAGGGCTAGAAATAAAAGAAAGTCTAATATCTGTTTGGAGTGACTGGCGAACCATTCCCAAATTTGCTGTTTTGTCATCGTTTGTATAGTTTACTGATTAAGATTGAAAAGCCCAGACCAAAAATTGTAATAGGGATTATGTAAGAGTGCTGTCTTGACATTTTTTTTTTAATATCCCCATTGTATCAACAGATATATAATAATTGAGTTGTTTAATTCTTTCCTCTAAATTGGTTAAGCCTCCGTTTATCTTTTCGGTTATGTAATTGATGTTGTTTTTATCGGCAATCGGGTTAAGCTTGAATCTAACCGACCAAAACCAACCTGCTATATCAATAGCTATATCGGGTCTTGAAGCTAAATCAGGATTTGCAATTACATCATGCCCAGAATAATCTTTATAGGCTTGGTAGTTGGCTCTTCCTGTAAGTTGAATAAGTCCACGCCCTCTAAAACGCCAACCATCGCCAATTTGGGTATTCCCTAAATTAATTCTCCCCCAATTTCCTCCATAAACAATATTTGCAATTGCTTGTTGATTGGCTTTTTGCTTTGCTGTCCTGCCGTATTGGTTAGCCTGTGCAACCGAAATCTGATTAGTTCCGAAAGTTTTAATTAGCCCCTGTGGAGTGTAATTCAAACTTTCAGTGAACTTTATAAACCCTCCACTTTCCTCGTGGATTTGTGCCAAAAAATGCGCAATCCGTCTTGGAGTATTAATAGCATACTTTTTAAAAATGCTTAAAAAAGTGATGCTGTTTGTCAGTAAAAATTCCATTACAATACTACTTTTTTGGGTTCTTTAATTGGCTTGTTTTCTGTCTCTTTAATTTCAGGTGCTTTTTCATTATCCATAGTGGCAACAACTAAAATTCCTGCTACGGCTAGTGAAAGCCATAATGCTCCGCTTGTACTCATCATTAAAAGTCTTTTAGTTTGATTTGTTTAACCCCTTTTTGGTTGAATAGTGCGTTTTCTGTATTGCGCCCAAAATCTCCGTCAACCTTGATTTTAAGTAGTGTTTGCAAGGCTCTTACTTCAAGCCCTTTGCTTCCTTTTTTCAAGAGTTTGCTTTTATCTACTCCCGAAGCATTTGATGAACTAACTGATGGAACTGTTGGGAAAATTTTACCTACTGGTTTTATAACATCTTGGTCAGCAATCCAATAAATATCATTGAGCAATGCACCGTTTCTTTGTACTACATAGCGATACGTTCCGTCAGGTCTTAAACCAACCCAAATGATAGTACCGATTTTATCTCCTTTTTTAAAAGTGGCTTTTCGGATTCCCTCACTGATATAATTCCCGTCAGCCATTTTTCTAGCATCATAGGTTTTTGTACCATAAAATCCTGTTGCCATTACTTCCTGACCAATACTGTATCTAAAACTATCAGATATTGCTGGTGCTTTAACTGGTGCTAGTGGTTTTACTGGTGTTTGTGGCTTTATTGGATTGGTAGCCAATGTTGGAGTTTTTACAGGTGCTACAGGCTCAATCGGTTCTTCGATGTATTCCTGCTGTTTCTCATTACCTTTTTGAACAAAATAATAGATACCACCACCTACCGCTAGGGCTATACCGCCACCAATCCATAATTTATCTTCTGTGGTCATTTTTATAATTGTTTTGGATAATTTGATTTTAATAATTGATAATCTTCTGTACTTAATTCCTCTTTGAGCCAAACCTTTAAAGGGTGCTTTGTCGGAGTTTGCCAAAGAGCGAAATAAGTGTTACCTGTTAGGGTGTTATAATATCTATTTCCAAAGGCTGTAATCACTTTTGAAAATTGGGCTTCAGTTACTCCAGTTAATGCCGTGAAAATGGTTTTACGCTTTTCGGTGTTGGTGAAATTGGCTTCTTTCATTGCATTGAAAAGCATTGTGGCAACTTCTTTAGCATTGAAACTCGAATCCATTAAACTCGCATCCAAATACGCTCCTGCCTTTTTATTTTTACTGGTTTGAGAAACTGCTAAAAGCATTATTCCCAATCCTGCAAGTCCTATGGTTACAGGGATAATTTTTGTGCTTTCCATTTTAAAAAAAGTGAGGTATTAAAAAGCGTAATTCCATAAGCTCGCTAGGGTTAAACTGGTCTGCAAACCATTCTATCATTGTCATTTTCTTTGATAAGGGATTAATACCTTTCCTCTGCCCAAACTCGTTGTAAATCCTAATGAATCCATTGTGATTAACTCCCATCAGATTTTGTTTTACAGATTTAAACCCATTTCCAAAACCATACATTGCGCTAAAAATGGCTTCCGCTTTATTCTTTGCCATTCCAGTAGAAATATTACTTGGCTTTTCTCGTCTGTCCTCACTTAATTTGGAAAAACCGTTAAAAATCTTCTTGTAAACAAAATATCCAACCCCAAGAAAAAAGCCTGTTTTAAGTACACCCTTTACAATTGAAGCCGTTGCATTTACTGTAGCATTGGCATTGTCAAGCGTATTGGCGATTGCCTTTTGCCCTTGTGGGGAAGAAGCTACTGCCATAACTGCGGGATTGTGTAAACCTTGTTTTTTCATTGTCTTCAGTTGTTGGCTGTAGCGACTGCTCCCAATTTCATTTTTACTTCGGGAAGTTCATTTTAAGTTTCATAAAGGGTTGCCCCAGTAATCCGCTTAATCTTACTACTCCCGTTTCATCTTTACTTTCTTAAATTGGAGCAATTGTTACAGCTATTTCTTTATTGTTGTTTCACTTGCCTGTAAATGGAGCTTACAGACAAGCTACTCCAACACTACCTACATTATGAACTCTTTTATTGTTTGCCAACTCTCGGCATTAGTTACCATTGCAATTGCTTTTTGAGAGTTTTTAAGTTCTACCAACTTCTCTAAAACCTCATTATCTAAATCGGCTAGGGTTTCAATCAATTTTGCTTTTTTCTGCAATTTGAAAGGGTTTGTTTCCTTTGTTTTTATGGTTAATGCGCTCATTATACTAGCATTTGATGTTGTTGTAATAATTGAAATAATTCTTGTGAGAAAACATTATTTTCGGTATTCTCATTGATTTTTTGATAGATGACTTGTAAAAGTGTTATGGTATCATCATCAAGGGTTTTTATGATTTCCAAAAACGATTTTTTAACCTCTGAATAAGCTTCGTTTTCTGTATCATCGGTCGAGGCAACTCCCAAACCATTTGCTTCAACTGGTACATTAAATCCCAATCCTTTTAAAATTATTGGGGCTTGCTTAACAACACCTAAAAGCATATTATTTAAACTGTCGTTGCTCTCCTTTGTGTACCGTCTTTGCAACTTCTCTTCATTTAGTGCCTCGTTTTTAGCTTTGAGTTCCTTGTTTTCCCTTTCTGATTCCTCTAGCTTTCTTGCGAGTTCTGCTCGGTCGTAGGCTTGTAGCTTTAAATCAAAAATCTCTGTCATACCCAATCCCATCAGCCCGCTTTTCATTTTCTTTTTCTTTTTTCTTTTGGCAATTGGTTTTTCCTCAATTTCATTTGATTTTCCAAAACTCACATCGAAAGGGTCTCCCTCCATTTTAAAGGCATTTGCTCCGTTTTTGCGTTTCTCTTGTAGGGTTAGCTTTTTGTAACCATCGGCAAAAACTTTCTCAAAAAACTCTTCGGCTGTACCGTATTCATTTTTTATTTGCTCGTGGGTTACATTGCGAAAAATCGGCTTGGAAGTCTCCCTGTCATAAACCGTTACAGCACAAAACTTGTCGCTGTTGAGTTTATCCATCAAATCATCTAATTGCTCCATTTTAAATTAGTTTCTTGTAGATAAGTAGTATTTTGTTTTTTGGGGTGTAGCCCTTTTTACTATTATTGGTATCTGTGTAGATTACCTCTAATTGCACTTTTGAATAAGTACCATCAGGCACAACTAAAATTTGCTTTTGAGTTGGGTATATCAGAACTCCGTTAACCTGTGCTATGCTTGTGCCTTTATTGACAACGCAAAGTGAAGTAACATTCTCTAAAATTGGGATTTGCTCTTCTCTAAATTCTCTTGTTATAAAAGCCGATTCTACAAACATTGCTACATTTTTTTAACGTTATTATTATACAGGAACACTACATGAAATTTTAGTGGTCTCTCTGATTCCAGTTTGTCCTCTAGTGTGAAAATCAGAGTGTAATCTTTGTTGCCAGTATCAAAATTTAAAGGCTTAAAACTCTTCTCATATTCGCCACCGTTCGACTGTCTCCAGTTGTCAATATGAACCGATGGAATAATGGCAATACTGTTATCGTCTTTCATTTCAACGGATGCCATTGCGTTTGCCTGTTTCTCAACTCCATTGGTATAAAGTGCTGCACCTGTGGTAAAACCTGTAGGCAGTTTAAAGTTTACCGATGTATCAGTTTCTCCTGGTTTAATTAGTGCCTTAACAACGTATTGAATTTGTCTCATATCTATTTGGATTTAAAAGCCATAGCCCTAGAACTATGGCTTTTTGAGTTTTGAAATACTATTTTTTTGCTTCAGTTACTCTGAACTCCAATCGCATAAAAAGCGGTTTTCCTGTTGGAATTGTAACCCCTTTTGGAAATTCCAACTCCAATTTGAACTCTTCTTTTGCTCTTAAAAGCGGAGTAGTTGCAATTGGTCTGTGGTCGTCCTGTTTGAAGTTTTGAGTATCTGTCATCGGCAAATCAATAAGCATATCATTGGTTTGGATAAGTCTCAAATCAGCATTTTGCAGTTGTGCAGGTATTCTCTCCGAATTTTGCCAGTTGGCATTTGTTACATCTGTACCGTCAGAGGTAAACAAAGTGCGGACAGAATCAATGACAACATCACGCCCAGAGTTTAAAAGGTTTCCGTCAAAGTTGGTTACTCCGACTAATTTTTTGGTATTAGCATCAACCAATTGGTTAATCCCGCTCATACCGTCAACCTTTACATTCAAGTAGAAAGTTTTATCTACTAATTTGGTTGCCTGTGGTCGCACAGCTTGTGCGTGTTGGCGTTGTCTCGCTCCTAAAACTTTGATTGCTCTTTGCAATTGTGGATTTCTATTTTCCATTTTTTTGTTTGAATTAAATTTTACTTTTCTTTTTGGGTTTACATTATGTAATTGCCATCTTCATCGATGTAAGCTCCTAAACCATCTTCATCTTCATAAGCACCTAGACCATCTTCAACATAGTTTCCACTTGCATCGATATAACCGCCTAATCCGTCATCGTAATCATATCCGTTTAAACCGTTTTCAACATAATTGCCGTTTACATCAATGTAACCACCCAATCCGTCTTCGTGGTAATTACCATAGGCATCGATATAGCCATTCAGACCGTTTACTGCTCCTGAAAGACCTACAGCTTTTTGCATAAATCTTCCCATTGCGCTATCCGAACTTAATTTTGAGGCAATGGTTTCAGTTGAAAAAATGTTTTTTACCAGTTCTAATCCGTGAGCAATGGAAACACCTATTGCCGAACCTCTCATAAGAGAACTTTTACTATCACTCCCTTTTACCTTTACTGCCAAGAATCCTGCTCCGACAGCTACCACACCATTTACTACACCTTTTACTGTGTTTGATGATGTTTCTGTCATTGTGCCTGTAAGACCTCTTGAGAGTGCGCCTACAGCAACGGCAGAACTAATTGTTATTAACTCCTGTTTCATTTTTGTTTTTATTAATTTCTTTTTGAACTTGTTACTAGTAAAACTGCTCCCAAAGCCCCTACACCGATAACTATTGGAATAGTATAATTGGGTTTGTCAGTTGGGTTTGCTGTTTCATTTTTTGCCATTTCCTTTTGATTGGCAACTTCTTCTTTTAGGTTATCTACTGGAATATCCTTGACCTTTGAAATGGTCTCTAATTGGGATTCATTAGGTAAAGCTTCATTTACTGTCGAATCCATTGTTAGAGTATCAGTAGGAACTCCTTTAACCTGTGAAATGGCTTCCAATTGTTGTGGGGTTGGAGTAACATTATTGGACGTTTGGTCAATAGTTGGCTGTGGTGCTTGAACTAATCCACTACCTGCTGTCACAGTTGAAAACTGCTCAGGACTTAATACGTTTGGTGTTGATGGGTCTTGATCTTGTGCTATAGCCATTTCAGTAACTACATTTTGGTCAGATTGATTTAATGCAATTCCATTTTTAATTTTATTCATCACAATTTGTCCTAATGGGCTTTTTGCAATTTTCATTGCTTTAACAGCTAATTTGCCTATCCTTCCCAATTTCGCCAGTTTTGCGGCTACTCCAACCGCTTGACCACCAGGAATTACCATTGCAGCAATAGAGCCAACGGCAATAGCATTTTTTAATGTCACATATTTTTTAGCAGCTTTTCCAATGTCTTTATTAGCAGATTTTACATTTTTACTAATAAATTTAGCCACTGATAATTTTGGCATTCTAAACCTAAATTTATTTAGACCTGCATTTAACCCTGATTGTTCTTCTAATATTATCATACTTTATTGTTTAAAAAGGAAATCTTCCTCTGGTGGAACTTGATTTTTTTGATGCTCCTTTAAGTCCTCTTTTACTTCCGTAAACACTGTTGCTTTTTACATAGATATTGTAAGCTCCGCCCTCGCTATTTGATTTGTGAGCAATGGCATCTGTACCCAATGACTTTAGCATATTTTTTGCTTGTTCGGCACTTCGGGCGAAATCGTATAACTCATACGCCTTTTGACAGGGTTTCTTTGTTACATACCAACCTTTCTTCTTTGGTGCGGGGCAATTAAGCCCTATATGTGGCAGTTTTAAACTCATAAAAACATCTTCTTTACTTGTGTACTTTGGTTCTCTGTTACTTTGTACTGTTCCATCAATTACAAAATGCCCATCATCCAGTTTTCCACTTACTTGATTTTTTGGCACTACAACGTAAACATGGGTGTACTGCTTCGGATTGAAATTTGGCTGTTTTATCTGCCTGATATAATGCTTAATCCCTAAATTGAGAAGTATGCAACTGGCAAAAATCGAGTAGCTTTTACAATCAATTCCCTCTCTTCTGTTGAACCAACTATTAGCGGGGCTTCTTATATTTTGTGTTACTCCGTCAGCCTGATATTGAATATCATAGAATAGAAAATAATGTATCTTGTTGCAGGTCTCTTCAATCGTTTTTCCTCTTAAAACCTGTGAAAGTTTGGCTACTTGCTTGTAATAAGCCTTTGCCCAATCTCTCATTACCCGAACCGAATAAAATGTATCTCCTGTTGCAAGCTTTACTTTTTGGTTTTTCGGCTTTTCGATTAAATGATTAAACTCGTCTCCATTTTTTATCCTGCGCTTTAGAATTACGTTAATCTCTTCCTTTGTCATTTCTAAATCCTGTAACTTTCTGATGCAAATGTTTGAAATAAAAAAACCTCGCCTTTAGGTAAAGCGAGGTATAGCAGGGTATTGCAATGATTTTTTAGGTACGGTAAAGTATTGTTAGGTATCATTGCAATTCTATTGCAATGAAGTAGCCTTATTGTTTTCTAAACAAGTGAAAAAAACAGAAAAGAAATAAATAATTTGAATGAAATTTTTATATTTGCGTAGGTGTTTTTGGTATGCCTGCTCGTTCGTGCAAAGATTTTATCAACCAATAACTAGATAATATAACCATCAGAGCTTATTATCCAACCAAAGTTTACGAACGCTAAATCTCAGGATAATAATCTTTGAACTAAAGGATTATATTATGAATACTATTGATTACTTCAAACTTCAAGCAAAAAATCTACACAAAGATTTCAAAACCAAAATCCCTGTTTCTGACAGTGAAAAAAACGCCTTTCTATACGAATACTCGCCCAAGTATTTTGATGTAGAAATGGTTGTTTCCGACTACAACCTTGACGAAGAAAATTTCAGCCTTATGAATGCCCAACACGTCATTGCAAAAATGGCAAACTTTGATAAATGGGCTTCACTACTAAAAGCATCGCCCGCAGAATTAGAGCTTGCAATGTTATTATTTGAGCATCAAAATAAAATTGATTTAATCGGTTGGAATTTTTATATAGCCGATGCGCAATCTATGAATGAAACCGAACTAGATACAGAAATTCAAGTAGAAATATTCAAGCAAGTTGTTGTTGAAGAAAACATTTTTGATGATGTGGAAATAGAAAGCTATCTATTGAAACATAGCTATTAAGGTTTAACCATCAAGATAATATCCTTTTGGTAGTCCATAGGTCTCCACAAATTCCATAAACTCTAAATGAGGTATTATCTTGGTGTTTTTTGATATGTTTTTCTCTTTCAAAATTTCGTTGATTTGATTTCTGATTTTTGTTTCACTAAACTGATCGCAATACATCTCAACCAATTCCGATTTTGTTGCAGAATAAGGAAGCGGTTTTTTGATGTTATTATTCATTTTTACAGTCGGTTTGTTCTTTAACTTTTAAATCATTTATTTTAAATAATGTTCTGAAAACATAGGATTCCAAAAACTTTAAAATCCTGTTTTTCCCCAGTATAATAAAATCCAAAAATTGCAATGGTGAAGTAAGGATAATTGCAAAGCATACAAGTAATGCAAACAAGTTGTATCGAACTATTTTAAGGCGGTTTACAAAGTTCATAGTTTAAATATTTATTAGTTTTTCATGCAACAAATCGGATATAGTTTGCATGGTGAATTTTTGCTCTTCTGTTCTGTCATTTCTTTTCCATTGACAACAGAAAAGAAGTATTACTGCTTGTGATGGAGTAAATGAAATATTTGAAACCTTTTTAGGGTTTTCAATCTTGGTTCTGAAAGTGTAGAACATACTTTGGAGTACATCTATAACAATGATGTCATTGCAATACTTTTCATAATCATTGCAATTGGAAATATTATCTACTTTGTGGCGGATAAACTTTAAAAGTTCCGACTGGATAATAACAACGTTTTCCTTTTTTATTTTCTTTAAAACTATCTTCATATCAATACTTAAATTCTGCGATTAACAAATTATTTTCATAGAACTGGACAACATTAGTCCGGTTAAAGAGTTCTTTCCTTTTAAGGCGGTTGAGCATACTCTTGATTATTGCCTCATTGTCTCTCTTGTTCTGATTTATAGGCGAGTGCCAAACCACGTTATCATCCCTGCCTTTGGTTAGAATTACCATTTTAATCTTTGATTTCTCTTTCTTAAATACTGGCATTGGTTATAATTTAAAATTCAAAAAAGCTATATTTTACGGTCTCTTCACTGTTAATTACATGGCTCTTTTCGTTAGTCTTAAGCGATTTTTTTAGTATCAAATCAGGTAATTTATCAAGGTATTGTTTTGGTAAATTCTGCTCTACATAATCGAATAATTGCGAGTAAGTCAACTTGTTTTTAAAGAAGCGGTTTAGTACCGTCTCACACTTTTTGGAGTGGTTAATGGTCTCTTTTCTTTTGGTTGCATTGCTTTGCTGTTTCTTCTTTAGGGTATCATACTTGGCAATGGCTGATAAATGCTCATTCCATTTGGTTTTTGTGTACTCAAAACCTACTTCTTTTGCCGTTTTTCGGGTCATATCGAAATAATCGTATGGGAATAATGGCGAAAACTCATTTTTAGAAAACCATTTTCTAGCCCACTCGATACGCCAACGCATTTGGCTAATTTCATCAACCAACACGCTTTTGTTAAAGCTGTTTCCTGTAAAGGCAATCCACTTGTTCTGATAATACAGATTAATGGCTTTTTTGTAGCTTCCTGCAAAGGGAGTAGCCGTTTTGTAAATCTTTGATACGGATTTGAAAAAGTCCTGTATAGCCAGTTCTCTAAACTCTTCATTGGTTAGCGTACCGCTGAAAGCTTCTTTGTACAAATAGCGAATGTCAATAGGCTTGTAATTGTGATATAGTCCACTAGCTAGGTTTTCGGCTAGTTCCTGTGGGTGTAGAATTAATTCCTGCAATTTGTCTGAAAGCGTTTTTTCTTTGTTTTGGGATTCACCGCCCGCCCCCTTAGTTTGAATAGTTTCTTTGCTGGTATGTGTTCCTGTAAAAAACAAATGAGAAGGCGTGAGAGCTTCGCTCGAACTCCTTAAACCCTGAGAATTGTTTTCAACATTCTCTTTCTTTTTACTTTCATTTATAAATGTTCTTGTACTTTCATTGTTATCAGGTAAAACATTCCAATATGTAAGTTTAAGTTCTTTGTTTTCAGAGCGTTTTATTTTTGAAGTATAAACATCCAAAATCACGAGAATTTCAGGATTAATATGTAATTCAACAGGTCTATTTCTCCCTGCAAAATGATATTCAACAAATACGCCCGCCTCTTCCAAACGCTTTCTATGATTGCGAACCGTTTTAGAGCATATTGCAATACTGTTAACTTCGTTCCGCTTTAATTGGGTAACGAGAAAGGAATTGATTTTAAACTCTTCTATTGGTCGTTTTGATGTAATACCACCTTTGATAAACTTCTCATTGCGTTTCATCAGTTGGGAGTTATACAAATGCAACAGATTCTGAAACACCACTTCAGTAGCATATTTTACTGTTTGGATTTTCTTTTTCTCTACAATCAGTCCGTAATCATTACAGAATTGGGTAACTGCCTCATTATAAATTCTTGAATTATTATTCTTTGAATTATGAAGTAAAAACAGTCTTTTATACTCTTTTTGAATATCAGTGATTGAGTTTGATTTTAAAAATTCCTTTACGGAATTATTGTGCGCTTGTATCAGTTCATTCTCTGCTTGTGTCTTGAAATTATACGATGCAATATACTTGCGGTAGTTATCCATTGTACTGGAAAATGCCTCTTCAATGATTGCAGGGTAAATTGCAATGATTCTGCCCGAAAATTGCAAAGGTTTTTCAATTGATTCTCGTTGAACTCCTAAAGCTTTGTTTTCTCCAAAGCCAAAAAGTGTGGATGCCATTGAAAAAACTTTGTTGTCTAGTCTTTGCGTTTTTATACTCATAAGAATTTGATTTAACCTTTGACAATGGCGCATTTCACGCCATTGTTTCAAGGTCTTACAGCTTATTGCCGTGTATGTACTTTACTTTGGAGTTATTTTTTAAATGACTTGTTGTAGTTCTCCGCCAATAGTTTATCGACATCAGCCATTTTGTAGTAAATCTTGTTTCCTACTTGGCTAAAAGATATTTTTCCCTCGTCTCTCCAACTTTGAGCAGTACGTTTTGAGATACCCATAAACTTCATAAACTCTTCATTATCCATGATGGTTTTCTTTGAAGTATCGGGTTGGGTGCTGATTAAATTTTGCAAAGTATCTAACCTTGTGGTTAACTCTGAAAACTGGGCTTTTGACAAAATATATACCTCCATTTTTGAAAAAGATTAAAAATTATGAGGCAAATGTGCAGGGTACAAAAAAGTCTTTTAGTCTTTTTATGGTCTTCGAGGACTAAGTTATTCTTTAGAAGTTCTGAAAACCTTTATTTAAGGGGATTGTAGTCTTTTGTTTTAAAAAAATACTGGAGGTAGTAAAAAGACCTTTTTTGTGTAGCAAAGAAATTGGCAAAAAATGACCAAAAAAAGTGTTGTTTTTATATCTTTTTACGGAAAAAAGACAGGGCTAACACAAAAAGTCTTTAAGGTCTTTTTTTTAGCAAAAAGACTTTTTGTGTTTATCGAAAACTATTTATTTACAGAGGTTTATACAGGTTTTTGGTATTGCTATAGGGAGGTGCAAAATAAAAAGTCCACGCAGGTTTTGTGGACTTTTTTAAATTATAAAATCTTGGTTACATCAATACGCTTATTGGAGTTCGGGCGTTTATCTTCTCTGGAGGGTTGCAGGATAGTTTTAACGCTTTGAGGACTTATTTCTTTGCCGTCTTTGTCAACAAAAGAGTTTACTATGATATTTGCAACATCATTGATATTTCCCTCAATAACTGGCTTGCCATCAACAAGGATTTCACGAGACAATTGATAAAAAATATCTACAAACTGATTGACATTGCAATTAAATTGCAATTTTGTGAAATTGTTGGGGCTTGTGATTGTTGCAGGTTTGAGTTTTTCAATGGTACTCTTTATGTTTTGCATTTCATAAATCTGCTCAATTTCTTTGGCACATTGTTTATCAAACAAAGGTAGTTTTTGATTCAAAAACTCAATATTAGCCTGTTTGTATTCGTGCTTTTCTTTAGTCAATAAAAGGATTTTTTCATTATCATCATCTAGGATAGCAAGTTGCTTTTTGATTTCATAATACGAAAAATATCTCTCATCACTTTCAGCATTAATATATCTTTTGGCTAAATTGAGCTTAATAGGTTTTATAGTAGGGCAATGCAATAAATTTCGTTTTTTTTCAATTTGTTTAAAAAGTTTGTAATATCTGAAAAGAGCCGATTTTTTTATAAATGTCTTTTCATTTATTTTTATTAATTCTTCAAAGCTATTTAGCCAATTTAAAGGCTCTTTAATTTTATCTAACTGATTATTAATAAACCCCGAAATCTGAGATTGATTTAAAATTAAAACCTTATCTATCAATGCTACACAATATTTTTCATTATTTATTTTTCCATTAATAATAATGTCTAAATTTGGATTTGTGGATTGATTAATTGTTACTGCCACATGTTCTTCAAATTGAGTTGTCGTAATAATTTGGGTCGTGTTCAAAATGTTAAATATTTTAAAATTAAATAGCGAATTAAATATAATATCCTATTAAATATAATAGAACACATAACTTATTTAATTTGAATTGTTTAGTTGAGATTAAAAAAAGAATTAGTATCGTGTAATTATTAAAAATATTTTTATATTTTTGGAAAAGTTATTTTAGAAACAATTATATAACTATATAAAAAAGAATGACAGACTATAAAAAAGCAGTTGAAAATTTAGCTCAAAATAAAAGTGATTTTATATTTAGCAATTCAAGTCCTGAACATGCTTCTATTGTTTTATCAACAATGCTTAAACACTCTGAAAGAGAATTTAGGATATATGATGATAATTTGAGTGGCGATGTAGCTGACTTGAATGAGGAGTTTTATACTAATTTAGATAAATTTGTTAATTCTCAGAAAAGTCTAAAAATTGTTATTGACTCTGATGACCATAGGGATAGTCGAATATTTCAAGTTTTACTTAGTTATAAAGCTTCGTTTCCAAATAATATTCATATATCAATAGCCAGTGAAAGTTTTAAAAACAGAATAAAAAATGTATTCAACAAAACTGTAAATTTTGCCCTTGGTGATTCTAATTCTTTCAGAATTGAAGATATTATGCAATTAGAAGAAGGTAGAAGAAAAGCTATTTGTTGCTTTAACAATACAAAAATCACTAAACAGTTAGTTAATTCTTTTGACAACGAATTTTCAAGTTGTCAAAGTATATAATTCGAGTTTAGTATGTTGAATAATTTTAGCTCGTATTTTGAAATTTTTTGTGGTTTAAATCTTGCATATGCTGGTTCCGAAAGATTTAGAAACGCAATTGATAATGAAATTTACAAATTATTAAAAAATCAAATTCTACAAAATATAAACACAAAAGTTGAAGAATTAAAGAGCAAGATAATCGTTTCAGTATCAGAAGACAACAATGAAAATATTAGCAAAAAATTACAAAAATTACAAAAAGATTTTGATTTTAAAAGTGAAAATATATTAAAAATTGAAAGCGAAAAATTAAATTTTATTGAAGGTTTTAAAGCCATGTTTTTAGCAACCTCACTATATTGCATTGCAATAATAGTTTTAGGAGGATATGAACAATTTTTCGAGAAAAACTCTAAACAATTAAATTTATTTTTGCTATTCTTATTACCAATTTTCGTATTTAATTCATTTGTCTTTATTAGAAGCTTCACAAAAAAACACAGTAAGAATATTAAAGCTATTAATACAATTGGTTTTGTAATATCATTATTAATCCTTTGTGTGTTAACAATTCAAAGATGTCCTTATGAACCAAAATTAGAAGTATTTTTTTCAGAACAAACTTGTATAACCTTTTCCTTAATTATAGCTATTTCCCCATTTTTATTTCATTTCCTTAGGGTTTTTATTCATAAACTAATTTTTAGGATAAGATTTCAACTTTTAGAGTTTAACACTAATAATTCATTGAAAAGAATCAACGAATTAGTTGATTTTTTCAATGAAGACGATGATTAGAAATAATAGTTATTGCACAGGAATTTGCTCTGAAGACTAAGCCAAACAAAAAGAATTATGAGTGTAGAAAAAAATATTAAAACCATAATGACAATAGTTCTTCTAATTGGGCTAATTTTCTACCACTTTCTTGGTTTTGTACCGACAGATGATTTTTCTACTTTGTTCGGTATAAAAGGAGACTGCTCCTCCGTCTTTACAATCATCAGAATAACAATCACTATTCTAACATTGTATTTTACACTTTCAAGCCCTTTAGTAGTCAAATTTTCAACTTTACTAACAGGGCAAAAATTTATTGGCGGAACTTACTTAGGTAATATTTTTATTCCTGCAAATTCAACCACACATCAGGATCAAATCAATTTGAACTTTAAACAGAATTTACTATCAACTAAATTGACGGGTGTTATATTTAAAAATAATGGACAAGGCCAAGTTTTTAAAGATGGAATATTAACTGGTTCAATCGTAAATGAAGAATCACAAATAACGCGGTTTGTTATTCAAATTGACAGTGCAAATCAAACTACTTACGGACTTCTTGTTATTCATTTTGAGAACAGAGTCGGATATGGATATTTTTATGAAATAGGGAATGGCAACACAAACATTCGTGACATCAGAGTAAATAAGAAAGAATCTTAGTATACAAAATTATTGAAGTAATTACTGTAATAATTTAACGACAAACAAATAGACATATAACTAAAAAAAAGAATAGTCTTGCTTAGTATTTATGTAATTAAATTAAGCGGTAGTATTAGCTCTCTGCATCAAGTTAAATAAAAAACTATATCACACCGATATAACTATTTAATTCATTATATATAATCTTATAGTGTATTTTTTTTACTTCTGTTTTAAATCATTTTTACCAACAACTTTTGACGATTAAATCATAACCGTAAAGGATGAAATGATAGCTTTTAAAGAAATTGTAGTTAAAATAGTTTTAGTATATAAATTCATCAACTGCTTTGTCTAATTCTTCATTGATAATCTTAGCATAAATCTGCGTTGTTCTTATATCTTGATGATCCATTAATTTTGAAACATGCTCTATTCTCATGCCATTATTAAGTGCATTAGTAGCAAAACTATGACGACTCAAATGAAAAGAAATGTGTATTGGAAATTCTAGAGCCTTTGCAATTTTTTGTATTTGAAAATTTGCTGATTTATTTGCCTTTTCTGTCATCTCATATCTGTACTCTTTATTTTTCAAAAACAAAATTGGATTTTTTACAATCGGAAAAATAAGGTCGTCAGGTTGTGGATTTGGTTTTTGATACTTTTTTATAATATCAAGTGCAATTTGACCAATTTTAAACTGGTGTAATCGACCTGTTTTATTTATAGTTTTTTTGATTCTTTGCTCTGATTCGATAAAGTGTTTGTTCTGTATTTCTAACACATCGCTAAAACGTAATCCTCCTGCGTATATAGAAAAAACAAACATATCTCTATAGATACAACTCAAACTACCTTCTGTTGCTTTAAATTCAATCATTGCTTGTATTTGGTCTTTCTTTAAAAACAATCTCTTACCTGTGTCCTTTTTTAAAGTCAGTTTGCTAAATGGGTACATATATTCGGGAATAATATCTTCTTTAATAGCTTCTTTAAACATAATAGCTAAAATCATTATTGAATATCTTTGTGTAGTCGCTCCATTTTTTAATGTATTGCCCATATAACTCATATAATCCATTAAAAGAGAAACAGTAATATCGTCAAAGTATACATCTTTTGAGCCAACCCATTTTTCAAACTTTTCCAAATAAAGAACATAGTTTTTATAGGTTGCAATTGAGACATTCCCTCTAATCTTTTCACAACGTTTATAAGCATACTCAAAAAAGTTTGGCACTTCTTTCCCTTTGATTGCTTCTTTTAATTTTTTAACTGAAATCGTTTTTACTTTTCTCTCCAAATCAGCAACCTGTGCCTCAGCATCAGCAACCTTTTGAGAAATAGACGCATTCATTCTTGCGCTGTTTGGATGATTTTTCTTTACCCGTTGTTTAACTTCGTCCCATTCGGTTTCTTTTAATTTTAAACCAACTGAAATAAATTTAGTTTTTCTATCTTTAATGACCCTAATGTATAAAGGAGAATGACCTGTTTGGTCTTGTTGATATGTTCTTAAAATTAGCTTTATAGATGCCATGTTTTGAAAAAAATAAAATGTTGTACTATCTTTGTAAAATGAAGCAAATAAGTGAAATCCTTTAAAACATGAGGATTGCAATTGAATGCATCGCAATACAAGAGTACAACATTCGGTACAACAAAGCAAACATTTCGTTGCTTTTTTTTGCATCCATTTAAACTAATTAATATTTAAAAAGCAACAAATACAGTACTTTAAGTGCATATTGAAACATGATAATACATAATTAACCTAACAGCCGTTTGCACCAATGGCGTGGCTTGGGATTTATTAGAATACGGAAGTGAATATCTTTTTTCTTTCAATCGCGTTTTTTCTTTCTAACTTTTCGGTATATTTGTTATCGTCAGTGAGCGAAAACCGCCACTGGCGCAAGCGACAGAACGTTGTGCAAAATATTAAACCAAAAAAACAGAAAATATGAAAAATTCTTATAAAACAATATTGTATTTTATGACCTTCGCATTAGCGGGCGTATTTTTTCAAATTAGTTGTTCAAACTCCAATGAATCTAAATATGTGAGCAATACACTTCAAAAATTTATTTACATAAAAAAAGATTTTCCAACAACTGGCGATCAATCTATATGGATTGCAAACTTTGATGGTACTAATCAAACTCAAATTCCAATTTCTTTACCAAATAACATATCACTCTATACAATTTATTCAAGTGGAGAGCACTCAACTGTTAAACTTTCTAATGATGAGCAAACCATATTGTTTACAGCACAAAATAATTTGAATAGTGAAGTTTATATTTACTCATGTAATGTTGATGGAACTAACTTACAACAACTAATGTCTTTTAACAGTAACACTGGAATCTTTTTATAATTTTTTAAATACTTTGCACAACAGCCGTTTGCACCAATGGAGTGGCTCGGGATTTATCAGAATGCGGAAGTGATTATCTTTTTTCTTTCTATCGCGTTTTTTCTTTCTAACTTTTCGGTATATTTGTTTTCGTCAGTGTCGAAAA
>NZ_JBMDKL010000020.1:0-46465 GCF_057809695.1 Flavobacterium sp. FG139 | reverse complement strand
ACTGAGAAAAACCTGCTACCGAGAAAAGTAAAGCAATAATCAGTAAAGTAATTTTCTTCATTAACAAGAAGTTTTTAGTTAATTAATTTTTAGTTTTAGTTTTGTTTTAATCTCCAAATTTAACAAAATTTATAAATAAAGTCGTAAAATCAATTATTTTAACTAAAGAAATTTGTGCATATTAATTAAGCTTGCAGATAATCGATTATTTGTGCATTTTGTCTATTTTTGCAAAAGAAAAAAGAGTTATGTTAGAAAAAGAAAAAATAAATTTTGAAAAAACGGTCATTGTTGGAATAGTAACTCAGAATCAAAATGAAGAAAAACTGATTGAGTATCTTGATGAATTAGAGTTTTTGACTTTTACAGCTGGAGGAGAAGTAGTAAAGCGTTTTTGGCAAAAGATGGATAAACCCAATCCTAAGACCTTTTTAGGAACTGGGAAAATGGATGAAATAGCACTTTACATTAAAGAAAACGATATTTCTACCGTTATATTTGATGATGAATTATCGCCTTCACAGCAAAAAAATATTTCTAAAATATTAGATTGCAAAGTATTAGACAGAACCAATTTAATTCTTGATATTTTTGCTCAGAGAGCAGAAACTTCCTATGCTAGAACTCAAGTTGAATTGGCTCAATGTCAATATTTATTACCCAGACTTTCTGGAATGTGGACGCATCTTGAACGTCAAAAAGGAGGTATTGGTCTTCGTGGTCCTGGAGAAACCGAAATTGAGACCGACCGTCGTATCGTTCGTGATAGAATTGCTTTATTAAAAGAAAAAATCAAAACTATAGACAGACAAATGTCGGTTCAGCGTGGCAATCGTGGCGCAATGGTTCGAGTAGCTTTAGTTGGTTATACCAATGTGGGAAAATCTACCTTAATGAATGCTGTGGGCAAAAGCGATGTATTTGTAGAAAATAAATTGTTTGCTACTTTAGATACTACCGTTAGGAAAGTAGTGATAAAAAACATGCCTTTCTTGCTTTCCGATACCGTTGGATTTATTAGAAAATTGCCAACTCAATTGGTCGAATCTTTTAAAAGTACCTTGGATGAAGTTCGTGAAGCCGATTTGCTGCTTCATGTTGTAGACATTTCACATCCCGATTTTGAAGATCATATTGAATCGGTTAATCAAATTTTGATGGACATCAAAAGTAATGACAAACCAACTATTATGGTTTTTAATAAAATTGATGCCTATAAACATCTAACCATTGATGAAGATGACTTAATAACCGAAAAAACGTCTAAACATTACACACTAGAGGAGTGGATGCAAACTTGGATGAATAATGTAGGTGAAAAAAATGCACTGTTCATTTCTGCTACTGAAAAAGAAAATTTTGAGCAATTTAGAGAAGTGGTTTATGAAGCTGTACGAGCAATTCACATAACGCGCTTCCCATACAACAAATTCTTATACCCAGATTATAAAGATGCTATAGATAAAGAAGAATAAAAAAAGCCCTTAAATAAGGGCTTTTTTTATAATATGTGTTTTCTAAAAACCATAATTAACTCCTAAACCAATAACTTGTCGGGTTTGAAATCCAGAAAAAGCATTGTCGTCATAAATAGTCTGAAAAGCCAAATTGGTAGACAAATATTTATTCACTTTCATGGCAATATTCAAAGTATAATCAACATCAATGTTTTCTGGTTTTTCCGAATAATTAGAATACAAATTCAAAATATTTTCTACCGTAACATTTTCCATCAATTTGAATTTGTAATACCCATTAACGGCGGCACCAAATTCATAACGGCTAGATTCTCCTTGAAGCACACCAAATGATGGACCTAATTCTGTAAAATGTTTATGAACTACAATTAATTTAGAAGTGGCTGGAGCCAAGTTAATCTTTAAATTATCACTTTTTTTCCAAAGCATTCCGGGACCAAATTGAAGATAAGCAGGAGAAAAGAAATGTGAGGTTTTAACACCCGATTCAAATCCAGAATCAAATTGGGTTTTAAAATTTATAAACCCTGAATAAAACCACTCGCCACCAGCTTTTTTTCCTAACAAAGAGCTTATTTGAAAACGGTCATCCGATTTTTGCATTTCTTGGTACTTAATTTTGGTAAGTCCATAAGCTGCAATTAATTTATTATCCCAAGTCCAACTATCGCTTTTATAGTTAAGATCATAATTCAGCCCAATACTTCCCGAAACATTACTCTGACCACCAGCTAACCAATTGTTAAAAGAAGCTTGATTGGCTAAAAAAGTAAACATTCCTTTCTTTTCCCAACCATTAGGCTTTTCTTGTGATATTTTTGCAATTATTTCTTCCGTCTTTTTAAGAAATTCTTTTTCACTCGTTTGAGCAAAAAGACCATTATATATAAAAAGCAAACCTATAATCAGAACAACTTTCTTCATTCTTAGTAACGTTTTTAAAATTCGGTGCAAAAGTAAAAATAGTATCTACTTAGAACAACTCTTTATGAAAAAACTAACACTAAAAACTAAAAATTTATGAACTATTTCGATTTTTTAAACAATGGAACCGCCGAACAAGCTTCGCCATACATGACGCTTTTAGCAACCAACTGAAGTTGTTGAATTGCAAATACATAAGCACTTTCGGGTACGGGTTTTTTAGAACAGCCTTTTAAGATAATTGGTTTGTCTTGATAAATCGAATAATCAATTTTGGAAAGAATATCTTGATACAGTGAAGTTTCTAAATCGGATACCGTTCCTAAGACTACTTTTTGAGCAAAAGGCGCCACATAGGTAGTCACTAAAATACTTGCCCAAGCAGGGATTATGGCATCGGTCGCACAATGAATTGCTACAAAATGATCTTGATATTGCGACCAATCATGCGCTTTTAATGCTTCACGAAAATCTTTTTCTTTCAAAAGAAAACCCTCGTAAAGCCATTGCGAAATATCAATCTGTGTTCTAACTCCCTTTGGATAATAATCTTCCAAATCGAAAACTTCGAGCACCGAATTGGCTACTTTATTGATTATTTCTTCCATTTATTAAAATCTCTAATGATTTTTAATCTGAATACTAAAATAATGTGTCCAAGTTGAATCTTTCGAATCTTTCCCAGAAACAAAATATTTTAAGATCCCTCTTTCTTTATTCTGTTTTGGCACAAGTATATCGAGTTGAACCTCTTCTTTGCTATTTTCAATTTTTAAATTTGAAATGCCAGGGCCTGCAAAAGATAATTTTATTGGGTCTATATTTTCTAGTTTTATTATTAGCTTTGATTTTACATTCCATTTAATATAGGATTGTCCATTCTCTAATTTTATAATCATTTTTTGATTTCCTCGTTGGAAAATAAAATCATTTTTTTGAAATGTATTCCAACCCACAAATAAAAGAGATACTAAAATCACTAGACTAATATTCTTTTTCATTTTCATTTTCATTTTCATTTTCATTTATAATAAAAACCAACTTATAACATTCCCAACTCTAACTTAGCTTCTTCACTCATTAAATCTTTACTCCATGGCGGATCAAAAGTAATTTCTACTTCACACGATTTAACGGCGTCTATTTTCGTTATTTTTTCTTCTACTTCTCTTGGCAAAGTCTCGGCCACTGGACAATTTGGCGAGGTTAAAGTCATCAATACTTTTACTTCGTTATCCTCATTAATCATTACATCGTAAATGAGTCCTAATTCGTATATATCAACCGGAATTTCTGGGTCATAAATACCTTTTAAAACCTTTACTACGTTTTCTCCTAAATTGATTTCGTCTTTAAATTCTTCCATAATTTTTAATTCTTAGCATCAAATGCCAAAGCATACATTTTAATTTGTTTTATCATCGAAACCAAACCGTTAGCACGAGTTGGTGACAAATGTTCTTTCAATCCTATTTTATCAATAAATTCGGTATTAGCCTCCAAAATATCCGCTGCTTTCTGATTGGAAAAAGCTCTAATCAAAATGGCAATAATACCTTTAGTTAATATTGCATCACTATCAGCAGTAAACACAATTTTGTTATCATTTTCTTCTCCATGAACCCAAACTTTGGATTGACATCCTTTGATAATGTTGTCTTCTGTTTTGTATTGATCATCGATTAATGGCAATGATTTACCAAGTTCAATGATATACTCGTAACGTTCCATCCAATCATCAAACATCGAAAACTCATCAACAATTTCGTCTTGTATCTCTTGTATTGTCATTTTTGTTATACTGATTTAAGCTATTCTTTCTTTCCTAACGCTACTATTTTATGTACCAGTTTTTCAATTTCCACAGGTGGAAAACCGTGGTCAAAATCGAGTGTTTGGTATTCTTTTTCTTTGTACGTTACTTTCAAATTGGCTATAGCCGCACCATCATAAAACCGCTTTTGAGTTGGATCTTTATAAGTGGCCAAACTGTCTAAGGGTATAGTTTCAAAATCACTTACCAATTCCTTCCAATCAGCATCAGATATGGTACTAGCATCGCCTTTACTTTCATCTCCTCTCGTTGTATTAACAAACACTTCGTGATTTTGGATGGTGATTTTCTGATAAAATCCTCTCGTATTCGCAGTGTATACAATTTCGGCGTTGGCCAAATCATTTTTAGCTTCCTGAGAACATCCTTTTGCCATAAAAATGGTAATTAAAATTAAGGAAATAGCTTTCATAGTTTTATCGTTTTAAGACAACATTGTTTTGGCTTTTTTAATCGCTTCTACAAAGATATCAATTTCTTCTTTAGTGTTATAAAAAGCGAAACTGGCTCGAATTGTTCCTGGAATTTTATAAAAATCCATTATCGGTTGGGCACAATGGTGTCCAGTTCGTACTGCTATACCTAATTTATCGATAATCGTGCCAATATCATACGGGTGAATGCCTTCAATATTAAAAGAAATTACGGATGTTTTTTCTTTCGCAGTTCCGAAGATTTTTAACCCTTCTATCTCTAATAATTTAGCCGTTGCATAGTCCAACAATTCATGTTCATATGCGGCTATGTTTTCAAAACCTATTCCGTTTAGATAATCTATCGCAGTTCCTAACACGATTCCGGCTTCAATATTGGGTGTTCCGGCTTCAAATTTATGAGGTAAATCGGCATAGGTTGTTTTTTCAAACGAAACCGTAGCAATCATTTCGCCACCACCTTGATAAGGAGGCAATTTTCGCAACCAATCTTCTTTTCCATATAAAATTCCAACGCCTGTTGGTCCGCAAATTTTATGTCCAGAAAACACATAAAAATCGCAATCTAAAGCCTGAACATCGGGTTTTAAATGCGGCGTTGCTTGTGCGCCATCAATCAAAATCGCAGCACCCACTTGATGTGCTTTTTCAATCATATAGGCAATAGGATTAATCGTTCCTAATGCATTGGAAATGTGATTCACCGTAACAATTTTAGTTTTTTCAGAAAGTAATCGGTCAAAATCTGACATAATTAACTCACCGTTTTCATTCATCGGAATGACTTTCAAAGTCGCTCCAGTTCGTTCACACAACATCTGCCAAGGCACAATATTACTATGATGCTCTAAAGCCGAAACCAAAACCTCATCGCCAGCTTTTACAATCGATGCAAAACCATTGGCAACTGCATTAATAGCATGTGTCGTTCCGGATGTGAAAATCACTTCATGTGGAAATTTAGCATTGATATGATTTTGGATTTTTCCTCTTGAAACTTCATACGCATCTGTCGCTAATTGACTTAAGGTATGCAGGCCACGATGAATATTTGCGTTAATTTCTTCGTAATATTTAGTTATCGCATCTATCACTACTTTAGGTTTCTGCGAGGTGGCTCCGTTATCGAAATAAACCAACGGTTTTCCGTTTACTTTTTGGGAAAGTATAGGGAAATCAGCACGTATTTTTTGAATGTCTAACATTTGTTTATTTAGAATTTTTCTAAATACAAAAGTAATACAATTGAAATTGATTTTTACCAAACAGATGTTAATAAAATCAAAGTTTTATAGAACATTAATTTCACAAATTACTACAGATTAGATTTTAAATTTGTGCCAATCTGTGAAATCTGAGTTCATTATTTCCTAAATTGCATCAAAATCATACTTTAAATGAAAAAATTTCTGAAAATCTTCGCGCTGCTTCTTGTTGCTGCTTTAGTTTACCTACGAATTTCAATTTATCCGCAACTCGATTTAATTTCAGGTTTTTCGGCCAAAAGTGTGGCTTCAGGACATTTTTTAGATCATCGTTCCGTTCCAACCATTGAGCAAGGCGACAACGATATTGATAAAGTGAATTGGGCCACCAACACCATTGATGAGAATGGAAAATTTGCAGTTTCATCAGTTCACGGATTGAAAGAACGCAAAGCCATTTATCGTGAAGGTTTGGGTGCAACCTTGATTAATGATGATTTTGATGTTACCAAACCCTATGAAGTTCCGAAACGAACGAAACCTAATACTAATTTACCTTTTCCGTATGGAAATTTAGACCCAAAAGACACCCTTTTTTCTAACATTGATTATAAAAAATTAAATGCAATAGTAGCAAATGCTTTTGATAAAAAAGGAGAAAAAAGCAAACGAACTCGTGCCGTAATTGTTATTTACAAAGACAAAATTATTGCCGAAAAATATGATACGGGCTTTGATAAAAACTCCAGAATCTTGGGTTGGTCGATGACTAAAAGTCTGACTGGAACGTATTTTGGAATTCTGCAAAAACAAGTTAAAATCGACATCATGAAACCAGCACCTATTGCCGAATGGAAGAACGATGAGCGCAAAAACATTACCATCAACGATTTGCTTCATATGAATTCGGGCTTGGCTTGGGAAGAAGATTATTCTAAAATTTCAGACGTGACCCAAATGTTGTTCCAAGCGGAAGACATGAGTCAGTCTCAAGCCGAAAAACCTACTGCATTTAAACCCAACACACACTGGAATTATTCATCAGGAACTACCAATTTGCTGAGTGGCATTTTACGAAAACAATTCAAAACCCATCAAGAGTATTTGGATTTTTGGTACACCAATTTATTAGACAAAATAGGCATGAATTCGGCAATTGTAGAAACTGATATGGCTGGGAATTTTGTGGGTTCATCTTATGGCTGGGCCACCACTCGAGATTGGGCAAAATTTGGCTTATTGTACCTACACAAAGGCAATTGGAACGGCGAACAACTATTTGACGAAAGTTGGGCAAAATATGTGGCTACACCAACCAATACTTCTAACGGAAATTACGGTGCTCAATTTTGGTTGAACGCTGGTGGAAAATTCCCAGATGTGCCCAAAGACATGTATTATTGCAGCGGCTATCAAGGACAAATGGTAGCCATTTTTCCAAGCCAGGATTTAGTAATTGTGCGCATGGGATTAAGCGAAGAATTTGATTTTAATGGATTGTTGAGTGGGGTTGTTTATTCTATAACCGCAAAGAGCGCAAAGTAAAAAAACACAAAGAGCGCAAAGATTTTATACCTTGCGCTCTTTGCGTAAATCTTAGCGACCCTTGCGGTTAAAAATTACAAATCAAACCCCAAATTCACTCCTAATTTATTAGCAATAATCTTAGTAATGCGTTGTTTCAATTCCGGTATTTTAATGCTTTCAATCACTTCGTTAGAAAACGCATACATCAACAAAGCTTTAGCTTCTTTCTTTGGAATTCCGCGTTGTTGCATGTAAAACATGGCGCTTTCGTCCAATTGACCTATCGTGCAACCGTGTGAACATTTCACATCGTCAGCAAAAATTTCCAATTGTGGTTTGGCGTTGATGGTCGCTTTATCACCAATTAAAATATTATTATTTTGTTGAAAAGCATCCGTTTTTTGCGCTTCTTTTTCTACAAATATTTTTCCGTTGAAAACACCTGTTGAACTATCAGCCAAAATGGTTTTGTAGTTTTGATGGCTTTCGCAATTTGGCGTTGCGTGATTTACCAGTGTATAATGATCCACATGTTGCTTATCGCCAATAATCGTAATTCCTTTCAACGTCGAATCGATTCGTTCGCCAAAATGATAAAAATTCAAGTTGTTTCTAGTGATGTTTCCACCAAAAGAAAACGTATGAACCGAAACTCTACTTTCTTGTTTTTGAGATATATACGTGTTATCAATCAAGTTAGCCGATTGCAAATCGTTTTGAATTTTATAATAATCAACGATGGCGCGTTTTTGAGCGAAAATCTCCGTAACGGCATTGGTTAATACCGGATTTTCATTCAAACTTTGATGTCTTTCAATAATTTGAACGTGCGCATTTTCGCCTACGATTACCAAATTTCGTGGTTGCACCATCAAAGCATCTTCTTTTCCTGTAGAAAAATAAATGATTTCGATGGGTTTTTCAACCACTTTACTTTTCGGAATATTGATGTAGGCACCTTCATTGGCGAAAGCGGTATTCAATGTTGTTAAAGTTTCATCCTTGCTCGCAATTTTATTGAAATACTCGTCAATAACCATTTTGTATTTGGGTTTGGTCAATGCCGATGACATCAAGCAAACATCAACTCCGTCGTGCGTAGTTGCTGATAGAAATGAGGAGAATTTTCCATCTACAAAAATCACTTTGTAGGTGTCAATTTCGTGAAGAAAATACTTTTTTACTTCCGCAAATTCAATAGCATTCTCATGTTTTGGAAAAACGGTGAAGTCATTTTTTAAAATGGCATTCAGCGATGTATATTTCCATGCTTCCTCTTTTTTGGTTGGAAACCCTTTATTTTCAAAGTTTTTTATAGCCGAAGTACGTACATCATGCAACTCAGAAGTCACATCGATTTGCTCTTCGAACGCCATAAAAGACGAGATTAATTTTTCTTTCAGTTCCATATTAAACTTCTAATTCAGCTTTAATCCAGTCGTATCCTTTTTCTTCCAATTCGTAAGCCAATTCTTTTCCGCCCGATTTTACGATTTTTCCATCCATCAAAACGTGAACGAAATCCGGAATAATATAATCTAACAAACGTTGGTAGTGCGTAATTACTAACACTGCGTTGTTTTCGTTTTTCAATTTGTTTACACCATTGGCCACAATTCGAAGTGCGTCAATATCCAAACCTGAATCGGTTTCGTCTAGAATCGCGATTTTTGGCTCCAACATTGCCATTTGGAAAATTTCGTTACGTTTCTTTTCTCCACCCGAAAAACCTTCGTTTAACGAACGAGATAAGAACTTTCTGTCCATTTCTAATAATTCTGATTTCTCACGAATTAACTTCAACATTTCGTTGGCAGGCATTTCGTCTTGCCCGTTAGCTTTTCTCTTTTCGTTAATAGCTGTTTTGATAAAATTAGTAACAGAAACTCCTGGAATTTCAACTGGATATTGAAACGATAAGAAAACACCTTTATGTGCTCTTTCTTCTGGAGCTAATTCTGAAATATCTTCACCTTCTAAAAGAATTTCTCCTTCAGAAACTTCGTAATTTTCATTTCCTGCAATGATGGAAGAAAGTGTTGATTTTCCGGCACCATTTGGTCCCATAATCGCGTGAACTTCTCCAGCTTTTATCTCAAGATTAATTCCTTTTAATATTTCTTTGTCTTCAACTGAAGCGTGTAGATTTTTTATTGATAACATAATTAATTTGGAAATTTGATAATTTGGAAATTTGGAAATTCCAAGTTTATTTTTGTTTAGATGTTATTATTATTTTATTGACTATTCGTGATATATTATTTATTTGTTCAATTAATTCATCTGTGTTTGGGTAGTTTTCTGAATATTTACAGAGTTCTAACCAATATGTTGTTTCTTCTATTTCTTTTGCAGCAATTTTAAATTTATGGATGAAATCTGCTTTACTTTCTGAGTTTTGTGCTTCTCTTATATTTGCTCCAATTGATGTTCCAGATTTTAAAAGTTGATTTGCAATTACAAATTTTTTGGTCGACTGTAAATCTTCGCAATACTTAACAATTTCTAATGCAAATTGAAACGTTAATTTTATAATTACATTTTCCTTTGCTTCCATTTTCAAATTATCCTACGGAACCTTCTAACGAAATTTCCAATAATTTTTGAGCTTCAACCGCAAACTCCATCGGTAATTTATTCAAAACTTCTTTACTGAAACCATTTACGATTAACGCAATAGCTTTTTCCGTTGGAATTCCTCTTTGGTTGCAATAAAATACTTGGTCTTCTCCGATTTTGGATGTTGTTGCTTCGTGTTCGATTTTGGCACTTGAATTTTTACTTTCGATGTACGGAAACGTATGGGCGCCACAATTATTTCCCATTAAAAGAGAATCACATTGTGAGAAATTTCTAGCATTGTCTGCATTAGCACTAATTCGAACCAAACCACGGTAACTATTTTGTGATTTTCCTGCTGAAATTCCTTTAGAAATAATCGTCGATTTAGTGTTTTTTCCTAAATGCACCATCTTAGTTCCGGTATCCGCTTGTTGGAAATTATTAGTAACAGCAATCGAGTAAAATTCGCCTATTGAATTATCGCCTTTTAAAACTACTGAAGGATATTTCCAAGTTACGGCCGAACCTGTTTCTACTTGTGTCCATGAGATTTTGGCGTTTTTTTCACAAATTCCTCTTTTGGTTACGAAGTTAAACACACCACCTTTTCCTTCTTTATTTCCTGGATACCAGTTTTGAACGGTTGAATATTTAATTTCAGCATCGTCTAACGCAATTAACTCCACAACAGCCGCGTGCAATTGATTTTCGTCACGACTTGGTGCGGTACAACCTTCTAAATACGAAACATAACTGCCTTCATCAGCAATTAAAAGGGTACGTTCAAATTGACCTGTACCTGCCTGATTGATACGGAAATACGTTGATAATTCCATCGGACATTTTACACCTTTCGGAATGTAACAGAAACTTCCATCCGAAAAAACAGCCGAATTTAAAGCGGCATAAAAGTTGTCTCGTTGAGGCACAACCGTTCCTAAATATTTTTGAACCAAATCTGGATATTCGCGAACGGCTTCCGAAATACTCATGAAAATAATGCCTTTTTCTGCCAATGTTTTCTTGAAAGTAGTCGCTACCGAAACCGAATCGACTACAATATCCATAGCGACATTGTTCATCATTTTTTGTTCGTCGACAGAGATTCCCAGTTTTTTGTACATCGCCAAAAGTTCAGGATCAACATCGTCGAGTGTTTTGTTTGGATCTGCTTTTTTGGGTGCCGAATAATACGAAATAGCTTGAAAATCAGGTTTTTCATACTGCACATTTGCCCATTCTGGTTCGACCATTTCTTGCCAAGCACGAAATGCTTCAATACGCCAATCGGTCATCCATTGCGGTTCGTCTTTCTTTTTTGAAATCGCACGAACAATATCTTCATTTAACCCAATTGGAAACGTCTCCGAATCCAAATCGGTGTAAAATCCATATTCGTATTCTTTATTTTCTAATTCGACTTTTAAGTCGTCTTCTGTATATTTTGCCATATTTTTTATAACGAGAATGATTCTCCGCAACCACAAGTTCTGCTGGCATTCGGATTGTTAAAAACAAATCCTTTTCCGTTCAATCCGCCCGAAAACTCTAAAATTGTACCTGCTAAATACAAAAATGATTTTTTCTCCACGGCAATTTTTACATTATTATCTTCAAAAACCTTATCGTTTTCGCTCAACTCTTTATCGAACTTTAATTCATACGACAAACCTGAACAACCGCCACTTTTTACGCCCACACGAACGTAATCTCTGGCCGCATCAAAACCGTCTTCTTGCATCATTGCAACGATTTTTTTACTTGCATCATCTGAAACTTTGATCATAGCTTATTTTAATTTTGTCTAAATAACAGGCAAAGTTACTACAATTATCTATTTTTTCAACAAATACTAACATTTTTATAACGAATGACTGGATAGAAAAAATTGATTTTAACAGTTGCGAAACCAACCTATTTAGTAAATTGCAACGTTTTAAATTTAAAAATAATGAAGCTATATCCTATTGAAGCTGGAAATTTCAAATTAGACGGCGGTGCCATGTTTGGTGTGGTACCGAAAACCATTTGGAACAAAACCAATCCGGCCGATGAAAATAACCTCATTGATATTGCCGCAAGATGTCTTTTAATTGAGGATGGAAACCGGTTAATTTTGATTGATACGGGCATGGGGAATAAACAATCGGAGAAATTTTTCAGTTATTATTCGCTTTGGGGAACGCATTCGTTAGACAAATCGTTAGCGAAATATGGTTTTCACCGCGATGACGTGACCGATGTTTTTATGACTCATTTGCATTTTGATCATTGTGGTGGAAGCGTGAATTGGAACAAAGACAAAAGTGGCTACGAAGTGGCTTTTAAAAATGCAAAATATTGGACCAACGACAACCATTGGGAGTGGGCAACGAAACCAAATTCGAGAGAAAAAGCCTCTTTTTTACACGAAAATATTATTCCAATGCAAGAAAGTGGACAACTAAATTTTATTCAAAGGCCTGAAGGAGATTTCTTATCAACTTCCGAATTGGGCTTCGGAATTTTCTTTGCCGATGGCCATACCGAAAAGCAAATGATTCCACACATTCGATACCAAGATAAAACCATTGTTTTCTGTGGTGATTTACTAGCAACCGCTGGGCATATTCCGATTCCGTATGTGATGGGATATGATACAAGACCTTTGTTAACCTTAGATGAAAAAACCAAATTTATGAACGCAGCAGCAGATAATAATTATTATTTAATGCTCGAACATGACGCACATAACGAAATCATAACTGTCGAAAAAACTGAAAAAGGCGTTCGTTTAAAAGACGTTTTTCGCTGCGACGATATCTTAATCTAATGTTAATGATTTATAAGATTGTAACAAAACGCAATATTTTTATACCGATTACTAAAATAATTTATACAAAATGGAATTAATAAAACCTATTTATGTTTCTGCAATAGCGCTTTTAGCCTGTGCTTCATTGAATGCACAACAGAAATCAGACACCAAAACATTTACAACAAAAAAAGCGGCTTTGACCGAAGTGCAAAAAAAGCGCTGGAGTGATTTAGATTTAGCCAAAGATTCTATTCCTGGAATGAGCGTTGATAAAGCATATGCCGAATTGTTAAAAGGGAAAAAAGGAACAAAAATCATTGTTGGAGTAGTCGATTCTGGTTTGGATATTGACCACGAAGATTTGAAAGGAAAAATTTGGACCAACAAAAAAGAAATTCCCGGAAACAATATCGATGACGATAAAAACGGATTTGTAGATGATGTTCACGGTTGGAACTTTTTAGGAGAAGCCACAGATGAAAATCTAGAACTGACTCGCATCGTTAAAAAAGGCGACGATGGATCGGAAACCTACAAAAATGCAAAAGCTGAATTGGATAAAAAGTTGGGCGAATTAAACCAACAAAAGCCTCAAGTAGACATGATTTCGAAAGCCGATAAAGACATTCGTGACTATTTAAAAAAAGATAAATATACCCTTGCCGATTTGAAAGCTATTTCTACTACCGATGCTGGTTTAGGAAGAAGTAAAATGATCATGACCAGTATTGCAACGCAAGCTGGAGAAGGTTTTCAAGACGAAATTAAATCGTATGTTGATTATGTTTACGATCAATTAAACTACAACTTGAATGTTAATTTTAACGGTAGAAAAGTAGGTGACAATCCAGATACTATGGAAATGACGCATTACGGTAACGGAAATGTAAAAGGTCCAGATGTAGAAGATGCGCTTCACGGAACACACGTTGCTGGAATTATTGCTCAAATTAGAGGAAACGACAAAGGTGGTGATGGTGTAGTAGCGGATAATGTAGAAATTATGGCAGTTCGTGCCGTTCCAAATGGAGATGAGTATGACAAAGATATCGCATTAGCGATTCGTTATGCCGTTGACAATGGTGCTAAAGTCATCAATGGAAGTTTCGGAAAAGACTATTCTCCTCACAAAGAATGGGTTTGGGATGCTATCAAATATGCGGCTAGCAAAGACGTTTTAATTGTTCATGCTGCTGGTAATGATGCTAAAGATGTAGATACAGAGCCTAACTTTCCAACAGACGAAGCTAATGGAAAAGAAATTGCAGATAACCTAATCACAATTGGCGCTTTAAATAATGTTTATGGTGAAAAAATTGTTGCTGATTTCTCTAACTATGGTGCTAAAAACGTAGATGTTTTCTCGCCTGGAGTTGAAATTTATGCTACCGTTCCTAATAACCAATACAAATACGAACAAGGAACGTCAATGGCTTCACCAAATGCGGCTGGAGTTGCGGCTTTAATTCGTTCGTATTATCCAAGTTTAACGGCTTCTCAAGTGAAACATATTTTAATGGATTCTGGAACTGCAATTACTGAAAATGTAATTGTTGATGAAGAAAAGAAAAATGTTCCTTTTGCAACAACGTGTGTTTCGGGTAGAATTGTAAACGCCTACAACGCCTTGCAAATGGCAGAGAAAATGTCGAAAAAGACCGCTCCAAAAAAAGGAAAAAAGAGTAAAAAATAAGACACTGAAGGAAGGTTAATCGCCTTCCTTTTTTTTAGCATTTTAAATTATGAAAAAGATTTTCTTACTAGTTATTATTGGTTTCACAACATCCAAAACGACCGCACAAAGTAAAGGCTATTGGCAACAACATGTTGACTATAAAATGGAAGTGACCATGGATGTAAAAACCTATCAATACAAAGGAAAACAAGAATTAGTGTATACCAATAATTCCTCCGACACCTTGCGTCGTGTTTTTTATCATTTATACAACAATGCCTTTCAACCAGGAAGCGAAATGGACCTGCGTTTGCAAAATATTAAAGATCCAGATGGCAGAATGGTAAACAAAATTAAAGTAGGCGATAAAGACGTAAAAGAAAGCCGAATTTCAAAATTACAACCGGATGAAATTGGGTTTTTACATGTTTCTAATTTCAAACAAGATGGTGAAAATGCCATTGCTAAAGAGGTTGAAACTATTTTAGAAGTTACGCTTGCTAAACCACTTTTACCAGGAAAATCAACTACATTTACGTTAGATTTTGAAGGACAAGTTCCGGTTCAAATTCGCCGTTCGGGAAGAAATAACAAAGAAGGCGTCGAACTTTCTATGGCACAATGGTATCCTAAAATGGCCGAATTTGATTTTGAAGGTTGGCATGCCGATCCTTACATAGCTAGAGAATTTCATGGCGTTTGGGGAAATTTTGATGTGAAAATTACTATCGACAAAAACTATCTTTTGGGCGGAAGTGGCTATTTACAAAACGGCAATGAAATCGGATACAACTATCAAGATGCAGGAGTTGTAGTAACGATTCCTAAAAAACAAAAAACCTTAACTTGGCATTTTATCGCGCCAAATGTGCACGACTTTACTTGGGCTGCCGATAAAAATTACATTCACGATGTGGTTCCAACAACCTTTGGAACGACTTTGCATTTCATCTACAAAAATAATCCAGCAATTATCGAAAATTGGAAACAAGCCGAACCAAAAACGGTTCAGTTAATGGCCTATTATAACAAAATTGTTGGCAAATATCCCTATCAACAATATTCGGTGATTCAAGGTGGCGATGGCGGAATGGAATATGCTATGTGTACGTTAATTTTGGGTGAAGGAAAACTCGACGGACTAGTTGGCGTTATTGCACATGAAATGGGACATTCGTGGTTCCAACACATACTGGCGTCCAACGAAAGCAAGCACCCATGGATGGACGAAGGTTTTACGTCGTTTATTGAAGATTTAGGAATGAACGAAATTGCTGAGAAAAAAGTCGAAAATCCGTTTAATAGCGCTCTTAAAAGTTATGTTGCTTTGGCTAATTCTGGTAAAGAACAACCACTTTCTACCCACGGCGATCGATACGATGAAAACAGAAGTTACAGCATTGCGTCATACAGTAAAGGTGAAGTGTTTCTAGTGCAGTTGCAGTACCTCATCGGAAAAGAAAATTTGATGAAAACATTGCAAAAATACTATGCCGATTTTAAATTTAAACATCCTACGCCAAACGATATTAAACGAACTGCAGAACGCGTTTCGGGAGCCAACCTAGATTGGTTTTTAACCGATTGGACCGAAACTTTAAACACCATTGATTACGGAATTAAAACTGTTGACAGCGCAACCGATGGCGTTCAAAAAACCGGAATTTCATTAGAACGAATCGGTAGAACACCAATGCCAATTGATCTTTTAGTTGAATATGTAGATGGCACCAAAGAGAGTTTTTACATACCACTGCGAATGATGAGTTTTGTAAAAGAAAATCAAAACCCAGAAATCAAAAGAACCGTTTTAAAAGATTGGACTTGGGGAAATCCTAATTATTTTTTTGAACTTGATAAACCCAAAAACAGTATCAAAAAAATCACCATTGACCCTAATGGTTTATTGGCCGATGTTAAACCTGATAATAATGTTTATGAAATAAAATAAAGCAAAAAGCGTTCTCACAAAAGGACGCTTTTTTTTGAAATAGAATTTGTAGTTTTACTGCCGATTAAAAGTCATTTTATGAAACACTTCAAATTGATATTCCTTTTTACTTTGTTAAGTATTGGATGGCAAAGCCATGGTCAGACCCTTGCTTTTAAAACAAGTAGTGTGAGTTTTATTGAGAAAAATGCCAAAAACGAATGGGGACAATGGTCCGATTTTGTAAAGGCAGAATTGATCATAACCATTGATGCCAAAAAAGATCGAATTGTAGTAAATTCACCAGAAATTCAGGTGTTTACCATAAAAAACTACGGCGATAAAATTGAAACACCAACCAATGATATAGTCCCATTTGATTGTATTGATCAAAACGGATCAAAATGTAAAATCTTAGTCATTACACGAAAAGATGAAGGAAATAGAATGCAGTTTTACATCAATTACAACGAAGTGAAATTCGTTTATAACATCTATAATTAAATTCAATTATGGATTTTACGTATTCCAAAAAAGAAAAACTTAAAAGCAGAAAAACCATCGATTTACTTTTCTCAGAAGGGAAATCGGTTTCAAAATATCCATTGCGGTTGGTTTATGCTCCATTGATTGCTTCTGATGAAAAAATAAATTTTGGCGTTTCTGTTTCTAAAAAACATTTTAAAAATGCCGTTGATCGAAATTATTTTAAAAGGATATTGAGAGAATGCTACCGCTTAAACAAGCATTTGATTCATGATAATTTAGACAAACCTTATGCGATGATGTTTTTTTATCAAACCAAAGAGCGGTTGAATTATCAGGAAATTAATGAAAAAACGGTTTTGTTGTTCGAAAAATGGGTTGCTTTTAAAAACGAAGATTTGAATCCCATTCAAAAACACTAAATTCTTAACAAAGCCATAAAAAATTAGTTTTTTGACGTTTATGCAATATATTTGATTTTGTTTGTTAAATTCGTCTGTTAAAATTCAGAAAAAAGAAAAATAACTATGCTTCAATACTTTAAAAAAAGATATGTAATTCCGGTAGTAGCCTCTGGATTTTTGTTTTTTGCTGCCAGTTTCAAAGACGATTTTTTTGAAATTGCCAAGCAAATTGAAATTTTCACGACACTTTTTAAAACGATAAACCAAAATTACGTTGATGAGGTTAATCCGTCCGAATTGATGGACAAAGCCATTAAGAGCATGTTGGCCGATTTAGATCCGTATACCAATTACTTTAACGAACAAGATGTTGTAAAATTTAAAATCAACAACACTGGTGAATATACTGGAATTGGCGCCATGATAACTCGTAAAGAAGACAAACTGATCATCAAAGAACCTTACAAAGGATTTCCTGCTGACAAAGCCGGATTAAAAGCTGGTGATGCTATCATTCAAATTGGAGATGTGATGTTGTCTGATTTTAAAGACGATGCTTCGCAATTGCTAAAAGGTGCCAAAAACACCAAGGTTGATGTAAAATACATCCGTCAAGGAAAAACCTTAACAGCACAGATCGTTTTAGACGAAGTAGAAATCAAAGCCGTTCCTTATTTTGCCAAAATTGATGACAAAACGGGTTACATTGTGCTTTCGGCATTCAACAGAAAAACGACCCAAGAAACCAAAGAAGCTCTAGAAAAACTAAAAGCTGATGGCGCACAAAGAATCATCTTAGATTTACGAGGAAACCCAGGCGGATTGCTTAATGAGGCGGTTAATGTGTGCAATCTTTTTGTGCCCAAAGGCGAAACCATTGTAACTACAAAATCTAAAAACCCGAAATACAACACTACATACAAAACGACTAGAGAACCTATCGATTTAGACATTCCTTTAGCAATAATTGTAGATGGAAAAAGTGCTTCGGCATCTGAAATTGTTTCGGGTGCTCTGCAAGATTTAGACCGTGCTGTGATTGTAGGTTGTAGAAGTTTTGGAAAAGGATTGGTGCAACGCCCAATTGACATGACGTATGGAACTCAAGTTAAAGTTACCATTTCACGCTATTACACACCTTCTGGAAGATGCATCCAGGCGTTAGATTATTGGCATAAAGATAAAGACGGTAAAGCAGTTCGAACAGATGCTTCAAAATATAATGCTTTCAAAACCAAAAAAGGAAGAACCGTTTATGATGGCGGTGGTATTCAACCCGATGTTGAATTGGCTAATTCTAAACTGAGTACGATTGCAGAAGTATTGCAAAAAAACGATGGAATATTTAATTACGCTACCTATTACTACTACAAAAATCCGAATCTTGGCGATAAAATTCCAACCATTACAGAGGGCGATTATGCCGATTTTAAAGCGTTCTTAAAAAAGGAAAAAATAAGCTTTGATACCGAAACCGAATTGGCGTTGAAAAATACGATGGAAAAAGCCAAAAAAGAAAAAATTGACGAAACAATAACGGTTCAATACGACCAATTAATGGCTGCTTTACAAAAAAGCGAAGAAGCCCTTTTGGATAAAAATCAAAAAGAAATCAAAAAATTAATTTTGGACGAAATTATCAAACGTTACCAATACAAAGAAGGACTATATCAGTATTATACCAAAAACAATACTGAAATAGCTAAAGCAAGTGCCATTTTAGCAAACCCTGCTGAATACCATAAAATTTTAAATTAAAATGTTGCGATTTTTAAAATACTTACCGCTGTTGGTCTTCGGATTTATACATGCACAAGAAGAAGCCGTAAAATCTGTTTACTTCGAATTCGACAAATTTAACTTAGACGAAAAACAAGCTAAAGAAGTCATCGATTTTATAAAAAATACCGATTCTACTCGAATTGAATCCATTCAAATCTTTGGTTACACTGATGATATTGGGAAAGAAGCCTACAATTTTAAATTGTCTACCAATAGAGCCAATACTATTCAAAACAAGTTGACTCAAAGCGGCATTAAAAGCAAAATAATCGTTACAATTGAAGGAAAAGGGCGAATCTTGATTGACGATGATATTGTGGACAATCTTCCTGAAAAACGCTCTAAAAATCGTCGTGTGGATGTGGTGTTGAATTTGAAAGAACTTCCCAAATTAGTACTGCCAGGATTTTACAATATGATTCAAAAAAACCATGTGGTTGGCGATCATATTTATCTTGAAAACATTTTATTTGAAAAAGGAAGCAGTCATTTAACAACCAAAGCCAAAACAGAATTGGATAAAGTGGCACTTTTGTGTTTGAGATACAAAAATATTGAATTTGAAATTCAAGGACACGTTTGCTGCACACCACCGAACCAAAGAGAAGCAATTGATAAAGACACTAAAAAACGTCAACTATCTACAAATAGAGCACAATCGGTGTATAAATATTTGGTTTTCAGAAGAGTTCCTAAAAATAGAATGACCTTTAAAGGCTATGGAAATACCGTGCCACTAGGTAAAGAACCCGAATACGATAGACGTGTAGAGTTGGTGATTACAAAAATCTAGTTACCCTCTTTTCATTTCGATATGCGGAATATCGTCTTCTAAATACATCTCGCTCGTTTGCACAAAAGCGTGACTTTCGTAAAATTTCTGCAAATACAATTGTGCCGAAATAGTAATTTTATTAGTATCAAAATTACTTTCAATTCCAGCAATAGCGGCTTGCATCATGTGATGGCCCCATTTTTTATCCCGATAATCCGGATGAATAACCACGCGTCCTATGGAAGCATTGTCAAAATAATCGCCGGCTTTAAACAACCGTGCATACGCTACAATTTGTCCGTCAAATTCACCAAGTAAGTGCAATGCTTTTTCATCTTTACCGTCAATGTCTTGATAAACGCAATTTTGCTCCACTACAAAGACGTGTGAACGAAGTTTTAATAAAGTATATAGTTCTTGCAGCGAAAGTTCGTTAAAACGCTTTATTTTCCATTTTGGGACTAGGGTCATTTTATTTCTTTTTTAAAAATTGCACCGATTTAATAATGGCTTCCAATTCGAACATTAAATCTCTTTTCTGTTTGGATGGCGCGTAACAAAATCCTTCGATAACTAGAATTCGATTATTATTTGGATCTACAATCGCATAATTGATGAATGGGCCGTTCATAAAATCATTGAGCAATTCCCAATTGCCTTTAGTTTCAAAAGCTTTCCTATTGAAAATTTCGGTTTTAGAAAGATACGGAGAAAATGCTGGCTCGGTAATCATTCTGGTTCTTGGAACGGCACCATGAATGTAAATTCTACCTATAGAATCGCGAATGTGCTTGATTCGTTCTACGGCTTTAGCATTATCTTTAATACTCGTTATTGGAATTTGATAAAAAATCAAACTCAGGTTACCGCTGGTAATTTCTTTCTTAAACCAAAGGAATTTTTTTCCTTTAAGCACCATTTTATACTTTACAGGAATGTCTAATCGAATATTAAATTTTTCGGAAATTGCTTTAGTATCCAACAAAGAATCTTGCTTGATTCGCTTTTGCAAGACTTTAATTTCTGAGGCTTTAATGCGGTTGATAATGAGCGAATCGTTATTTTGAATGGTATCTAAAATCTCCTGAACGGTTTCGCCAGAAATATGTACTACGACTTGAGGATTCGCATATTCGTTATTTTCAATCCTAAACTGACTTTTAGCTTCCTTTTTAACCACAATGATGTTTCGGCTGTTGGACATAAATCCTTCCAACAATTTCACAGGATATTGATTTAGTGTAAAAACAGGCTCTTCTTGTGGCAAACCCAAAGCTGGTGAAGCAAATTTATTTCTCATGCTATCGCCTACTTCTCCGTTCCACAATTGGTCGTCAATAATAACGGCAACCTCATTGGTTTTTCCAGAAGTTTCGCTATTGGGTTTGGCTTCTTTAGAATTACAAGAAGTCACCAAAAAAGTAATGGGTATTAATAAAAAAAGGGCTTTATTCATGATGTGAAATAAAGCCCAAATTTATAGAAGATTTTTGTATTATCCGTTTATTTTTAATTTCATTCCCGGTTTAATACTTTCGCCTTTGATATTGTTCCATTTTTTGATGTCGGCAATAGTGACACCAGGGAATTTTTGGGAAATTTTTAAAAGGGTATCGCCTTTTCTTACTTGATAAAGACTCTCTTTGGCATTTTTGTCGTTAACAGCATACGCCTCTTTTTTAGCTTTTTTGTCTTTAATTGTGGTTGAAGCTATTTCTTCTTTACCAACAATTAACTTATCACCTAACTTAATGTTGCTATCAGAAAGTGAATTCCATTCTAAAATATCGTTTATAGAAACGTTATATTTTCTGGCAATGGTTCCTAAATATTCGCCTTTTGCAACAATATGTTCAATATTTTTAACCTCAGCTTTTGATCGATTTTCATCTTCTTTTGCTTCGGCTAAACTTTGATCAGAAATGATTAATTGCGTTCCAACTTTTACATTGTTGTCCGCTAAATTATTCCATTCTTTAATGTTTTCAATAGTGACGTTATTCTTTTTAGCAACCGTAAAAAGATTATCACCTTTGGCCACTGTATAATAGTTTTCCGACTTTAAACCTTTGTGATCATTAGACGCTAACGCTTCATTTTTGTCTGACAATGGTTGTTTAATTTCCTTTTTGACAGTAGTGATTACTTTTTCGTTTTTGATGATTTTTAAATTAACACCCAAACCAATATTATCACCTTTTAACTTATTCCATTTTTTAATTTCTGCTACAGAAACATCATATTTGGAAGCTATAGCACCTAAATTATCACCACTTTTTACTTTATGAACCTTGGTAACATCTTTGTAAGTAACGACTTTTTCAGTTTTGAAAACTTTCTCCGTTTTTGGTTCTTTACTCGCAACTGCTGTATTTTTTTCTTTAGAAGTAGCAGAAATTTGCTTAACAGATGCTGTGTCTTTTATAGATTCTTCCTTACCTTTATAAGCTATTCTTTCAGTAGAAACAATTTTCAAGCTTCTTCCTTTGGGTGCTTTATTGCTTCTCAAATGATTCCATGATTTTAAATCGGCTACAGAAACATCATACTTGCTAGCAATTTCGCTTAAATTTTCACCTCGTTTCACTTTGTGAAATTTGGTTCGAGTTGTAAATTCTTGATTCGCAATTCCAGTACTTGTTGTGTCTTTTTGACGAACGGTTGCGATTCTTTCGTAGGGACGTTCTCTTTTGCTTTCAATGTAATCTACATAAGCATATACTTTATCTTCGTTAGAAGTAAACACAGCAATTTTATCTTTTGGCAATCTTAAAAAAGTAGTTTGACCAGAAATATGCGGAATTTCATTTCGCTTATACGATGGATTAAAGAATTGAATTTCAGCCACAGGAACATCTAACAAATCAGATATTTGTTTAAAAGTCATGTGTTTTTTAATCATAACCGTATCGGTAGCAAATAGATTAGCAATGGCCTTATTAGGAACAATTCCGTGCTCTTTGTGATACTCAAAAATGTACATCGTTGCCAAGAATGCTGGTAAATAGCCTTGTGTTTCTTTGGGTAAATTTTTTCGGATGTTCCAATAATTTTGTTGTCCGCCCGAACGACGAATCGCTTTGGCAACATTTCCTGGCCCTGAATTGTAGGAAGCTAACACCAAATCCCAGTCGCCAAAAATTTTATACATATTGTTCATGTATTGTGAGGCGGCCTGACTTGCTTTTAACGGATCGTTTCTATCGTCAACATACGAATCAATTCCTAATCCGTATTGTTTTCCTGTTTGAAACATAAATTGCCATAATCCAGTTGCGCCAACTCGTGATACTGCTCTAGGATTTAAAGCGGATTCTACCACTGCTAAGTATTTAATCTCCAGTGGAATATTATTTTTTGCTAATTCTTCTTCAAAAAGCGGAAAATAATACTGTGAAATACCTAATAATCGTTCGAAAGATTTTCTTCTGTTTTTTAGAAATGATTTGATAACATTTTCTAAACCAACGTTATATTCGATATTGAATGGTGATTTTTCATCCAATTTCTTCAAACGTTCTTTTAATAGTTCTGTTGGTAATTCGAAGTCTACTTTTTGGTCAACGTCAACGTTTTTAATGTCAGAAGCCATTTCGTCATAGACGTCAAGCGAAGCTAATTCTTTCATCCAAAGGCTATCGATACAAGACGCCATTTCGTCGTTAACGAACGTTGCTTTTATCGAATCTAGGTAGGAGATTTTTACTTCTTTTTTTACAATCGAATCTTGATTAGAAGCCACTTCCTGCCCGTAAAACGTAGCAGAAGCAACTAAAAGAATCGAAGTTAGTTTATTTTTTATAGTCATATTATAATTTTGTCAATGGAATGTTAATCAGCATATTAAGCTTTTTGCAAACATACTACCTTATAACGTATAAAGTTGTTTATTTATTGTTAAAATCAACAAACTAGTCTAAAATTGCCTGAATTCCAGGTAAAATTCTACCTTCTAACATTTCCAACATAGCGCCACCACCAGTAGATACGTAGCTCATTTTATCTTCTAATCCGAATTGTTTTACAGCCGCTACTGAGTCGCCACCACCTACTAATGAGAAAGCCCCATTAGCAGTAGATTCAGCAATATATTCTCCTAAAGCTATTGTTCCGTGCGCAAATTTTTCCATTTCAAAAACACCCAATGGTCCGTTCCAAAGAATGGTCTTAGATTCCATTATAATTTTTCTGAAATTTTCTAATGATTTTGGTCCAGCGTCCAATCCTTGCCAGCCGTCTGGAATTTCGCGAACGTCAACAAATTGAGTTTCGGCATCGTTTGAAAAAGCATTAGCAGCAACCACGTCAACCGGAATGTGAATGTGTACATTTTTTAGTTTGGCTTGATGTAAAATTTCTAAGGCTAAATCCATTTTATCATCTTCACAGATCGAATCCCCAACTTTTCCGCCTAAGGCTTTAATGAATGTAAAAGTCATTCCGCCGCCAATAATCATGTGATCTACTTTATCCAGTATATTTTCGATAACTGTAATTTTAGAAGACACTTTAGAACCTCCTAAAACTGCCGTTACTGGTTTAACAGAGTTATTTAAAACACGGTTTAAACTTTCTATTTCTTTCGCTAAAAGCAATCCGAAACATTTATGATTTGGAAAAAATTGAGCAATTATGGTTGTAGAAGCATGGGCTCTATGCGCGGTTCCGAAGGCATCATTTACATACACATCTCCAAGAGAAGCTAATTCTTTCGCAAAAGCCACATCTCCGGCTTCTTCTTCTGAATAAAAACGTAAATTTTCTAACAATAAAACTTGGCCTGGTTGTAAGTTTGAAGCGGCTTGTTGCGCTACATCGCCACGACAATCGGAAGCAAAATGAACGGGAACCCCAAGAACTTCTGAAGTAGTTTTAACGATATGTTTTAACGAATATTTTTCTTCTTTTCCTTTAGGTCTTCCTAAGTGCGACATCAAAATCACACTTCCTCCATCGGCAAGAATTTTGTCTATTGTGGGCTTGGCGCCTTCAATTCTGTTGACATCAGTTACCTTAAAATTTTCATCCAATGGAACGTTGAAATCTACTCTAATTAAGGCTTTTTTATTGTTGAAATTGAAATCGTTTACGGTTTTCATCTGATTTACAGTATTAATTGATATTAATCTGCAAATATAAGTATTTTGTTTTTGAATAAAAATGAGTAATGTTAGTTATCATTTTCGTCATCATCAACACTCGTCACGATTGAATTGAACCGAAAAACATTAGACTTTTTTTCCATTTCTCTCCAAATATATGGAAACATATTTTTTCGTTTTTTTAGAGAGGTGTAGATACCGTAAACTATAATATTAATCGTCATTGGATGTGATGGTTCTGTTATTGTTATTAACGGATAATATCCATATTTTACCCAAATAGGTGTTGTTTAATTTAGAAAGGTATAAGCTTATAGCATTTTGTTCTATTAATTCTTTTTCTAGATAAACATAATTATAATTGTTTTGTGGATTGACTAAAAGATGTGGATTTAGTCCGCTAGCTTTTAACTGATTCATGAATTTCGTAGCATTTTCTTCATGTAAAAACACATTAGCTACAATGTAATAAGCGCTCGATTCATTGGGTATGATTGCCGATTGAATTTCGTATGGCTCTTTGGTTTTACCTGAATCTTTAGCTTCTGAAATTAATTCCATATCGCTTTTGTTCACCGCCAGTATTTGCATTCTTTCATTATAACTATCGTTCATATTTGAACTATATAAATCGATGGCTTCTTTTTGACTTTCTGTTTTTTTAAGATAAACATATTTGTAATTATTCAATGAATTGGTAAAAAATTCAGCATCAATATGTTTTAGTCCAAGATAAGTAACAAACTTTTTAGCATCGTCTTCGGTCTTGTAAATGTTTGCAATAATGTAATATCCAACGTCTAATTTAGAGGCACTCAAAATCTGAATTTCAATAATTCTTTTCTTTGCTTCAATGTTTTTATCTCTACTAATTCTATTAAATGATGATGTTGTTTTCGAACCATCATTCAACAAATCATTGTTAGCTGGTACAAATTTCACCATACCATTAAGGGTGGTAACCTTGAGAACATTATCATCGTTTGAAACTAAAATGTTTTCATCAACAATACCAGTAGTATCATTTGAACTGGCCATTGTTTCTACAGAAAAGGCATTAAAAAACATACCTACTTTATCTCCAGAAGTTTTTAGTCTTAAAATGGATTGGGTATTTCCGTTGGCAATTAGACTGTTGTTAGCATTTGGAATTGTAAATAAGGCTGTGTCATACCCTAAAGTGTTTTTGCTGTCTGGAAAACGATTTAAAAAATACTTATTTTCAATCGTAATACAACTGTTAAAAAAATTTGTGTCTTTTCGAAGTGTGTTGCTTAATGGTGAAAATGTTTTTCCGTTATTAGCACTAAACAATAATTGATCGCCGGCAACATTAGAATCACCATCAAGCGTTGCAAAAGCAATTTTAGCCGAAACATTTCCTGTCTTTAGTGTTTCATAACCATTAAACAAAATATCTACTGGTTTGTCTGTAGCTCCGGCAAATCCATCGTAACTGGTAATGTTTTTACCCGACATAGAATCGTCTTCATAAACCACAAATAAAGTCCAACCTGCAGCTACTCCACCACTTAATTTTCCTTGCGTTGCTCTAACATTAGCAACCGTATAAATTCCAGCTGGATTTGATAATTTTTTGACATAATTTGTAACATCTGCATAGACAACATAAGGCGCAGATTCTTTAAAGTCTTTACTGTCTTTTCCGTCAAAAACAATTTGGCCTGAAATATCAACGTACTTTTCTTGGTTTGGAAGTTTCAGTTTTACATTAGAGAATGAAGCTCTTGCTGGATTGTCTGCGACGAATTTATCTTCATTTTTTTGAAAACCAGATTCGTATTTATAAGTTGCCGACCAATATAAACCCGCATACACAATTCTTTTGCGGCTTGGTTGTTCCAAAAGTAATTCAGCACTACTGGATGAAAAAGTATCTTCGTCGTTGTCAATATCAATGTATTCCATATCAAACTCATCGTTCAATTTGGCCGAATTCGTATGATTGTAATAAGGTTGATTGGATCCATTATTATAATCCACTCTGTTCACAATATTATTTGCAATTACCGACATGTCTCCTTTTACAAAACCCTGATATCTCATTTTGAATGGAACCGAAAGTTGGGCAAATGAAGCCGAGGATAATGTGAAAAAAAGAATGGTATATAGTTTTCGTTTCATCATCTGTGTTTTCATATTAATTCGTTTTTAAGATTAAATATTTTAAAAACAATTCCTACTATTGATTTTCAATGATACAAAGCTATAAATAAAAATCGATAAAATGTATATTTTTATCGACGAAATGCATTTTTTTATTTTAAATATGGATTTTTTCTTATATTTGAGTGTAAATAAAATGCTTAAAAGGTCTGTAATAATAAATAGATTGGCTTCAAAACAACTTTTTTCTACTATATTTGCTTATGCAGTTTTCAGAAATTTTAGGTCACGAACACATTAAAAATCACTTGATTAAGAGCGCAAGTCAAGGCAGAATTCCCCATGCTCAACTTTTTATCGGTCCAGAAGGATCAGGGACGTTGGCTATGGCAATAGCTTACGCTCAGTATATTGTTTGCCAGAATAAAGGTACTGATAATTCTGGTACAAATGAATCTTGTAACTTGAAATTCAATCACTTATCACATCCTGATTTACATTTTGTATATCCAACTGTATCGACTGAAGATGTAAAATCGAAACCCAAAAGTTTGGATTTTATTCAGGAATGGCGTCAGTTTATTTCGGAAAATAGTTATGGAAGTTTGTTTGATTGGTACAAAATGTTAGGCGTTCAAAACAAACAAGGAGAAATTCGGGTTGACGATGCACAAGAAATTCTGAAAGCTTTAGCCTTAAAATCGTTGGAGGGAAGTTATAAAATAATGATCATTTGGATGGCCGATAAAATGAACATTGCAGCTTCCAACAAACTTTTGAAATTATTAGAAGAACCAACGGACAAAACAGTTTTTATTTTAATTTCTGAAAACGAAGAAGACATCATTCAAACCATTCGATCACGCTGTCAAGTATTGCATTTTAACGGTTTGCCCGAAAATATCATTACAGAAGCTTTAGTTTCACGTGAAAATATTGATGAAAAATTAGCCTTTAAAATTGCCCATCAAGCACAAGGAAATTACAGCAAAGCCTTGCATATTTTAAAAGAAGACAACGACGAATTGCCTTTTGAAAAATGGTTTGTGGATTGGGTTCGTGCTGCTTTTAGAGCGAAAGGAAATGCTGCAGCCATTCAGGATTTAATTACTTGGAGCGAACAAATTGCAAGTTTAGGTCGTGAAGCGCAAAAGAAATTTTTAAACTATTGCATCGACATGTTTCGACAAGCTTTATTGTTGAATTATCAAGCTGAAAAATTAGTTTATATGGAACCTTCTGTTGAAAATTTTAAGTTAGAAAAATTTGCTCCTTTTGTAACTGGAAATAACATTTCAGAAATTTTTAAAGAACTTTCTGATGCATCTTATCATATAGAACGCAATGGAAATGCTAAAATTATACTGACTGATTTGTCCATAAAATTAACTCGTTTAATTCATAAAAATTAAATTTATGACAATCTCAATAATAACTTAAATTATTTATTTTCAAAAAATTACACTAATTTTACTATTAAAATTTTAGTATCATGAATAATACTGCTTCGGTTTTGGTTTTAGTTTTTCTAGCTGTAACTTTTATAATGTCGGCCCATGACAAACTTTTTCATTGGAATGAAAATATGGCTTGGATGAAACCTCATTTTGAAAAAACTCTTTTGAAAAATTATGTGCCTTTAGCTACCGGAATATTAGTTTTTTTTGAAATTGTAACGAGCATCTCTTGCCTGGTTGGAATCGTTGAATTATACATCAATGGCGGAAGAATGTTTGGCTTTTATGGCGCGGTTTACTCCTGTGTGACATTGCTGTTGATGCTATTTGGCCAACGGTTGGCTAAAGATTTTGATGGTGCTCGAACTATTGCAATTTACTTTATAATTGCTGTAATGGGTGTTTTTTGGTTGAGCTAATTACAAACTCGCCTTATACAACTTCAATTCGTCCCAGGTAAAAGTGTCACCATATTTTTCTTTCAAACCGTTTAGCGTTTCTTCCTTATACCCTTTGAAAGCTTTTGCTAATTCTTGAATTTTATCTTCTGGTAACACATCTGATATTTTGATGGTTTCCGACTCGATTAATTTGGCTAAATGATTACTAATGGTTTGTGAAGTTAACTTTCTAATAGCGGCAATTTCTTTGATAGAATTTTGTTGCATCCACAATTCATACGTTTCTTGAACCGTAGATTTTTTGGGTTCTTTCGTTTTTTTCTTTTTCTCATATCGATTGATTTCGCCTTCATTTTCAATCAGTGTGATATTGGCATTTTTGAATTCCTTTTGAATAAATTCTAGCTTTTGAATTTTATACCATCGAATTTCTTCTGACGACAACTTTTCCTTAGAAATGGTTTCTCCGTGAGCTACCGTTTCTATCAACAATTTAGCTTTCATCAATTTCAAAACGGCTTTGATTTGAAGTTCTTCTAAAACCAATAATTCTTCATAATAGGCCTTTACCTTTTTGATCCGTTTTACTTCTTCTAATTTCCATAAAACTTCATATACCAAACGATCCATCGTGGGTAAAAAATAATTGATTGCGGCTTGAATGCGATCGTTTACAAAATGTAAATCCAACTTTTCGGAAAAAAGTTTATTCAATTGCGACATGAATTTTCTCGACGGATCAATTAATTTTTCCAAATCATCCACTTGTTTTTTAGCCCAAAAAGCATGTTTGGATTTTTCCGAAACTTCCGATTTATCGTTATAACTGTACTGATGATTGCGCCATTCTTGAACTAAATTAGACCAATCAAAACTGTTAATTAAATAATGGTGAAAAAAATCATGCGTTTCTTTTTGCAAAGCAACTTCTAGAATTTCCTCGGTGGCTTTATTTGTGGCATACTCCATCACCTCTTGGTCGTTGGAAATTCCGTTCATTTGAATTGGAGAAAGTAAAATAAGGCCGTTTAACGAACGTAAACGCGAAAGAGCTACATAGGCTTGGCCCGGAAGAAAAACTTGCGAAACATCAAGCGCAGCTTTGTCAAAAGTTAATCCTTGGCTTTTATGAACCGTAATTGCCCAAGCCAATTTGATAGGATAATGTACAAACGTACCCAAAACTTCTTCTTCAATTTCTTTGGTATTTTCGTTTACCAAATAACGAATGTTTTGCCATTCGTATTTTTCCACTTCAATTGTTTTATTCTCATCAGGAAAATGCACCAAAATTTCTCGTTCAGACAACGATTTTATAACCCCCATTTTTCCGTTAAAGAATTTTTTTTCTAAGGACGAATCATTTTTTATAAACATAATTTGCGTATCAATTTTCAATTCCAATCGTTCTTCTAACGGATAAATTTTATCCGGAAAATCGCCAGTAATTTCAGCTAAATAGGCATGTTGTATTCCAGGTAAATCTTGTAATGATTGTATGTTTAAAGCATCTGCTTTAGTATTATGAGTGGTTAAAGTGATGTAGCCTTTATTTTTTTTAAAATCAAAATTGGGTTGCACAAACTGGTTTAAAACCTGAATGTCACTAGATGAAATTCTATTGTTTCGAAGGTTGTTCAATACCGATATAAACTGATCATCCGTTTGACGAAAAATCTTAGATAATTCGATGTACAGTGGTGGATTTTGTTCAATTACATGAGCATGAAAAAAGAATTTTCCTTTGTAATAATTGCGTAAGGTGCGCCATTCGTCATCTCGAACTACTGGTGGAAGTTGCAATAAATCGCCTATAAACAAGACTTGTACACCTCCAAAAGCACGATTATTTTTACGAACCGATTGCATCATGAAATCCATAGCATCTAATAAATCGGAGCGCAACATACTTACTTCGTCAATGATAAGCAGTTCCATATTTCGGATGACTGATTTCTTTAAACTGCTCATTTTGAAATGTCTGCGTAAGGTTGCCCGACTTTCAAACTTAGAATTTTGAGTAAACTGTGGAGAAGAGTTGTCCGGAAGAAATCCACCAAATGGCAGTTGAAACATTGAATGAATAGTTACCCCACCTGCATTTAAGGCTGCTATTCCTGTTGGTGCTACAACTACACAATTTTTATGTGTAGTTTGAATAATTTCTTTAAGAAGTGTGGTTTTTCCTGTTCCTGCTTTTCCCGTAAGGAAAATGGAACGGTTGGTTTGGTTGATAAATTGCAATACATATTTTGCTTCGGCGGAGACAAATTCCATGGCTGATATTTTAGATAAACAAATATAAACGTTTGCTAATCAATATACAAACAAAAAACGCCTTCTAAAAGGAAGACGTTTTTGAAACTATATCAGATTCAATTTATTTTTTTGGTTCCACTTTTTTCTCAGAAGGTTTATCTTCTTTTTTATCTTCTGATTTGTATTTATCATTGACTAATTTAATGATATCTTTCGTTACATCATATTGGTCTTTAGCATACAAGACATTGGCTGCTTCACCAGTACCAAAGACATAATCGTAGCCTTTTTCTTTTCCATATTCTTTAAAAACCTTTTTATATTTGGTTATTATAGAATCCATTTCAACGCTATGTTGACTTTGAAGTTGCTGAATAACAGACTGTTGCGCATATTGAATTTGTTGTTCTCTTTGTTGTAACTCGCCATATTTTTGTTGAGCCCAAGCCTGACCATTTTTTTGAGCATTAGCTTCAAAAGCCTTTTTCTCAGCTTCTAATTTATCTACTTCAACTTTAATTCTACTGTCTTTCTCACTAGCAATATCTTCGTATTTCGCTTTTAAGTCTTTGGCTTCTGTAGATTCTTCTAATAATTTATTAGTATCAATATAAGCGGTTTTAAAATCTTTTGCGTCAGTCGTTTTGTTACAAGAAACCATTACAACTGCTAGAGCAACACATACTATAATTTTTTTCATTTCTAATTTGTTAATTTTTACTATTTGCCAAAAGTATAAAATTTTAAACTGAAAAGATAAAAAGTTATAAAATTGAGCGGTTTTTATTAATATAATAATTTGTTATTGTTTTTTAATTTGATATAGTCAGGTTCTATTAATATTGGCTTTAAATAAAGCGTTTTAAAATGTATTTTAGACCTAAAGCACCCTTAACATGGTTAAGTTGATTTTAATTCAAAAATCGCTTTTATTTTAGTTTTTGGTGTTCTTTAACACATAAATATGAGAAGAATATTCAGAATTTTGGTTTCCTTTCCAATTTGATTTCAATCCGATGAAAAAAGCTTTGATGAAATTCATTTTTCCGGTTTTATATTTTTCAGATAATAAACTCACATAAAAACTATCAAATTTCATTGGAAGTACTTTTACTAGTTCTAAATTTTCTTTAGCAAACAATTTTTGAATTGCTGTTTTAGAAAAATGCCACAAATGAATTGGAACATCATAGGCAGCCCAATACTTTCCATAATAAGCAGCATCAAACGATTTAAAATTAGGAACCGCAATAATTACAGTGCCATTTGGTTTAATTAATCGTTTTAATTCTTTAATTTGATTTTCTAAATCGGGTACATGTTCTAAAACATGCCACATGGTGATTACATCAAACGAGTTGCTTTCTAACTCTGAAAGATTTTCTACAAAAGAAACGCCTTTGTTTCTAGCAATTGTTTTGGCTTTATCGCTAGGTTCAATACCTATAGTTTCCCAACCATCATTTTTAGCAACCGATAAAAAATCACCAACTCCAGCTCCAATATCTAAAATTCTACCTTTAGACGATTGTGAATTGATGAGTCTTAATTTATTTTTTAATGCAATTCCTTTTACAAATTGGTACATTTTTTCAAATACCGATTTATTCCCATCGGTATGTGAAATATAATCTACACTTTCATAATAACTTGGAAGTTTTTCCAACGAAGGTTGCGGATGTGTCATCAACATATCCAAATCTTCACTGTAAAGCAATTCAAACGTTTCTTGTGATACAGAATAATCTTTTACGTTTAAATAATGTTTTGTGCTTTTAATATTCATTAAATTCTCTTTATTTATAGGCTTTGGCAACGTTAGTTTCACGTGGAACAAATTTATCGTCCCATGTAAATTAACAATACCGAAATATCACTTGGCGAAACACCACTAATTCTTGAGGCTTGTGAAATAGTTATAGGTCTAATTTTGCTCAGTTTTTGCTTCGCTTCAATTGACATTGATTTAATTTTATCATAATCAAAATCAATTGGAATTTTCATATCTTCTAATCGAGTTAATTTGTCGGCATTATTGCGTTCTTTTTCAATATACCCTGAGTACTTCACATTAATTTCTGCTTGTTCAATTATCTCTTTGTCTAGATCATTTTCTTCGATATATTTTTGAACTTTATCAAATTTTTTAAAATCGTCTAAGTCAATTTGTGGTCGAGAGAATACTTTAAACATCTTATCCGATTGTACCATTGGCGAACTACCTTTAGCTTCCAAAATCGGATTTGCTTCTTCCATGGTTACACTTGTCTCTTTAAAAAAGTTCACCATAGCATCACTTTTAGAAAACTTTTCTTCCATTCGTTGCATTCGTTTTTCTGAAGCCAAACCAATTTTATATGACATTGGTGTTAAACGCTGATCGGCGTTATCTTGTCGTAATAGCGTTCTATATTCAGCACGAGAAGTAAACATTCTATAGGGTTCTTCGGTGCCTTTTGTAATCAAATCATCAATTAAAACACCAATATAAGCTTCGTCACGTTTCAAAATCATTGGCTCTTGTTCTTTCACTTGTAATGCGGCATTAATACCCGCCATCATTCCTTGAGAAGCTGCTTCTTCGTATCCGGTAGTACCGTTTATTTGTCCAGCAAAATATAACCCTTGAACTAACTTAGTTTCTAATGTGTGTTTTAATTGTGTGGGTGGAAAATAATCGTATTCAATAGCATAGCCTGGACGGAAAAATTTTACTTTTTCAAATCCCGCTACAGAACGCAAGGCTTTAAATTGAACATCTTCGGGAAGTGAAGTTGAAAATCCATTTACGTATACTTCGACGGTATCCCATCCTTCTGGTTCAATAAACAATTGGTGACGTTCTTTATCCGCAAAACGATTAATTTTATCTTCAATAGAGGGACAATATCTCGGTCCTAATGATTTAATTCTACCATTGAACATTGGTGAACGATCAAATCCTTCACGCAAAATATCATGAACTTGTAGAGAAGTATAGGTCATATGACACAGCCTTTGGTGTGTTAAAGGTTTTGTAATATCTGAATAAGAAAACTTGTCAGGATTAACATCTCCGGGTTCTTCATTCATCTTAGAATAATCTAACGAACGACCATCAACTCGTGGCGGCGTTCCTGTTTTCATTCTACCCGATTCAAAACCTACTTTTACCAAATCTTCAGTGATTCCATAAGCGGCACTTTCTCCAGCCCTACCTCCACCAAACTGTTTGTCTCCAATATGAATTAATCCGTTGAGAAACGTACCGTTTGTAAGTACAACTGTTTTGGCTTTGATTTCAATGCCTAACGAAGTTTTAACCCCTTCTACTTTTCCGTTGTTGATAATCAGTCCTGAAACCATTTCTTGATAAAAGTCAAGATTAGGAGTTCGCTCTAACATCAAACGCCATTCTTCTGAAAAACGCATGCGGTCAGACTGCACTCTAGGCGACCACATTGCTGGTCCTTTAGACTTGTTTAACATCTTGAATTGTATCGCGGTTTTATCAGAGACAATTCCTGAATATCCACCTAGAGCATCAATTTCACGAACAATTTGCCCCTTAGCAATTCCGCCCATAGCAGGATTACAAGACATCTGTGCAATGTTTTGCAAACTCATTGTAACCAACAAGGTTGAACACCCTAAATTAGCGGCAGCGGCAGCAGCTTCACAACCAGCATGACCAGCACCTACCACAATAACATCGTATTTTTCTAAAAACATCTTATTTGAATACGAGAAACATCTCGATTTATAATTGTTCCACGTGGAACGTTATAAAAAATTATGAAACAAAACCATTTATTGTTTCACGTGGAACATTTTGATTTTTTCATCTTCTTTCAATCGCATTAAAAGTTCTTCATCATCAGATTTATCTTTAAAACCACAATAATGTAAGACGCCGTGAATAATAACTCTTTTGAGTTCTTCTTCAAAAGTAACATTAAAATCAGACGCATTTTCACGAACTCTATCCAAAGAAATGAAAATATCTCCATGTAATTCATTTCCTACAGAATAATCAAAGCTAATAATGTCTGTATAATAATCATGATCAAGATATTGTTTGTTGATTTCCAACAAATATTCATCATCACAAAAGATATAATTAATATCACCTTCTTTTTTATTTTCAGAAACAATAACATTGGAAATCCATGAAGCAAATTGCTCTTCATTCTCAAGTAGAAAATCTAATTCGTAATTAAAACTAATCATTTGTTTTGAAATATTCTTGAACTTTTTGGTTAAAATTAGAGCGCAAAGGTAACGTTTGTCTATTTAAAATTTCAACGCTATTCAAATAATCTTGCAAACGTGTAGGTAAAGCGTTAGAAGCATTAGTAAAATCTTTTTTATTCGTTTCAGACTGACGTTTCTTTTCCTCTCCTTGTTGCTGGACTGCTTTGTCTAATTTCAACAATTCATATTTAAGATTAAGCATCTTTTGTAAAACATCATTGTTAAAACCTTTATTTAAAAGTTGTTTTTCTATTTGCTTCATTTGGTCTAAAGCATTTTGACCTTGACCACCCAAACCCTGTTTGTTTAATTCATTTTGTAAGGCTTCTCTAAGTTGTTGTTGCTCTTTATAAATTTCCATAATGGCTTTCGCATCACCTTCACCATCTTGACCATTTTCTCCGTCTGAATTACCTTGTCCATTACCGCCACTGCCTTGACCATTCTTACCATCTTTACCTTTTCCATCCTTGCCCTCTTTACCTTTGCCTTCTTTACCACCTTCCCTTTCACCATTTTTTCCATCTTTTCCCTCTCCAGGTTTTTGACCAGGCTTTATTCCTTTTTTGGCTTTTTCACCCAAACTTTCTTGTTTTTTAATAATATCTGGCAATTGCATTCCATCTCCTTGACCTGGCTTTGGCTTTCCTTTGCCTGAACCCGACATCGACATTGACATTTGCATATTATTCAATGTTGCTGCTAACATATCAGCTAATTTATTTGCCGAACTTGTTGCAAATTGCTGATGTGAAACTCCTTTAGGAACATTGGCATCAGCTAAAGTCTCTATAGCTTTATCAATATTATATTGCACATTACCAACCTCTTTTGTAACTTCTTCTGCAATTTTTGGATTACGTAACGATAAGGCAAATAATGAATCATCAACGTGCTTGAATTGTTGTTTTAAATCTTGTTGGATTTTAAGGTTTTTATTAAACGAAGGCGAACCGCGTTTCAAACCTTTGAACTGCTTCATCACGTCCTCTTGAGAGAAAGAATACGCCAAAAGATTATCCAATACCTGACGTAACATTGCCACATCTTCTTCCATTTGGTCTTGATCACCTGCTTCCATACTGGCTTGCATATCCTGACTCATTTGCTTCATCTTTTTGGAAGCACTTTTTTGTTTAGGCTTGGCTCCAGCTTTAGAATCTTTCTTCAATTCATCCGATGCTTTCTTTAAATCTTCATCAATACTTTTCTCTTTTGGAGCAGTATCTGGAAGCTCGACAGGTGCTTTTAATTCTTTATTGTCTTTTTCTAACTCTTTTAATTCTTCTTGAATCTTATCAAACTCCTTATTGATTTCTTCTTGCTTTTCTGTAGAATTTTCTTTTTCATTTTCAGATAACTTATCTTGTTTTTCCGAAAGTTTATCTAATTTATCGGCAATTTGTTCAGCTTTCTTTTCGACATAATATTTCTTAGTAAGCTCTACTAATTGTTGCAAACTCTTGGTTTGGTTTTTACTTTGTTGTTTAAGTTTGTCCATTTTTTCGAACAACTCATCTTTCTCTAATTTTTCATTAAGTTTTTGGAGCTCGTCTAAAAGCTTTTTGTTCTTTTCTAAATCTTTATCGACTTTTTCCAATCTGTCTTTTAGAAGTTCTTTGACTTCATCTTTCTTTTCCGTTTTAACTTTATCCAAATTCTCTTTCATCTTCTCAGCAAAGTTCTTCATCATTTCATCCTGCTTCTTTTGCTTGTCAAGAAAATCATTAACTTTTTGTTGTTCTTTAAATTCAAGATTGTCTTTCTCTTTGCCCATTTTCTGCAACTTCTCCATTTCGTTCAATTGCTTGTCTTGCGTTTTTAAAGACTTCTCTAATGAATTAATATTATCATTTTGTTGTTGCAAAACTTGATCTTCTTTTTCAGTTTCTGTAGCAATTCTGTTAGAAAAAACGGAAGATTTTGTACTCTTGAAATTATGCAAAGCATCGTTATCAAAAATTTCGAAATAATATTCATAGGAAACACCTTCTTCAACAGGAAGATTACTTGGAAAAGCAAACACAAACTGATCATACACATCACGCTTCACAGCAATTGTTCCACGTTTGGCCAAATTAGGCTTGTCTTTAGGATAATAAACCACTTGCAATTTAGAAAGTCCATAATCGTCGGAAACTTGTCCTAAAACATAGTTTTTTTCAATTTTAAGGCTGTCTGGAGCGTTTCCTACAGAAATGGTCGGAAATTGATCTTTAACCACGGAAATCTGATAATTTAGCTTTTCGTAATTCTGAACTTTACTGTTAGAAGTAACTATTTGATAATCGGTATTTTGAACAATATTTTTAGACCATAAAAACTGATTGTCTTGTTTAGCAAATGAAAATTTTGAAGCAGCATCCAACCATTCAACTTTTTGAGTAGCCAACGTATTCATTCGCCAAGTAACACGAGTTCCTTCGGGAAGCACAGCATTTCCCGTACCTTTAATAACTTCAGATTTTTTATTCAAATATCCCGGAAAATTCAACACCATTTCGAAATTAGCAATCGATGGAACAGTAACCACATTCAACTCATATTCGTGTGAAGAAACATCGTTTGCTTCCATATGAAATTCTAAATTTTCTTTAGGTTTCGGAATCACAAACTGGAATTCGCCTGCTTTGTTGCTTTCCATGAAATAGCTTTCATTACCAATAAAAATCATAGCGTTTTCAGGCACCACTTTTCCAACTGTTTTGACTTTCAGAAGAAAATCTTGGTTTTGTTCGGTTTGTAAGTTTTTATTTAAAAGTTGAAATTCAAAGGGTGCTGGCGGCAAAAATTGTTCTTTGTAATGCACAACACGATTCAAACTTTGAGAAATAAAATTGCTGTTTCCGGTAATGTAGAAAAAAGCAAAGAACAAAATTGGGATAATAGCTAAAGGTAAATACTTTTTGTTTTTGCCAAAATTTATGGCGTTTCCAAAAGGAATCGGTTGTAACGTATTGGCTTTTTGATCAATAGAAGCTAAAAGTAATTCTGATTTATTAGTGTCTTGCGATAATTGTAAAAAATTGGTCAACTTATCGCCTACTTCAGTAAAGTGATTTCCGATGATTTTGGAAGCATCATCATAATTAATTCCTTTTTGAAGTTTGAATAATTTAAAAATTGGAAATAAAATAAAGCGCAACAACAAGAAAAGTTCCACGACAATAAACGTCCAGAACAATACGGTTCTAGCCGCTGGTTTTAACCAAAGAAAATATTCCACAAAAAGTGTAAAAAGAAAATAAATCAAACCAATTCCGACGAAGAAAATGGTTCCACGTAGCAATTCGTTGGTGTAAAACTTCTTAATAAACTGTTCGAGTTTATTATAAATTAGGTGCTGATTTTCCAAAATTGTTAATCATTTATTTATAACCGATAAAAGTACAAATTTATACGTAGCATCAAAGTTAAATCTTCACTAAACACCGATTTCACAAATTTCCACTGATTAAAAAACTTTCTTCTTCCAACTTCTGATTATCTTTGCACCACCCGAGGCCGTTTTCGGCCGAACGGAACAACGTTAAATTTTACTAAAATGTCGAAACAAGTTCGTGTGCGTTTTGCACCTAGTCCAACTGGACCTTTGCACATTGGTGGTGTTCGTACTGCCCTATTCAATTACTTATTTGCTAAAAAAAATAATGGCGTTTTCTATTTACGAATTGAAGATACCGACCAAAATCGCTTTGTTCCTGGTGCAGAAGAATATATTTTAGAAGCTTTAGATTGGTTAGGAATTGCACCTAGTGAAACGGTTGGAAAGAATGAAAAATTCGGGCCGTATCGTCAATCAGAAAGAAAAGAATTATACAAAGAATATGCTGATCAATTGATCAATTCGGGTTGGGCCTATTATGCCTTTGATACCGCAGAAGCCTTGGATGCGCACAGAAAACAGCACGAAGCTGATGGAAAAACCTTCATTTACAACTGGCACAATCGTGAAAAATTAGATACTTCTTTGGTGATTTCAAAAGAAGAAACCGATAAACGAATTGCGGCTGGTGAAGACTATGTCATCCGATTTAAAACACCTGTGAATGAAACCTTGCATTTGCATGATATCATTAGAGGCGACATCAAATTTGAAACGAATTTATTAGACGATAAAGTGTTGTTCAAATCGGACGGAATGCCAACGTATCATTTAGCGAATATAGTGGATGATCATTTAATGGAAACTTCGCATGTGATTCGTGGTGAAGAATGGTTACCCTCAATGCCATTACATCGTTTATTGTACAAAGCATTTGGTTGGGAAGCTCCAGAATTTGCTCATTTGCCATTGATTTTAAAACCCATTGGTAACGGAAAATTATCGAAACGTGATGGTGATAAAATGGGATTTCCTGTGTTTCCTTTAGAATGGAAAACCGAAGAAGGAGTTTCATCTGGGTATAGAGAAAAAGGATTTTTTCCAGAAGCTGTGGTTAACTTTTTAGCCTTATTGGGTTGGAATGACGGCACTGATCAAGAGTTATTTTCGTTAGAAGAATTGGCCGAAAAATTTGATTTAAATAGAGTTCACAAAGCTGGAGCAAAATTTGATCCTGAGAAAAATAAATGGTTCAATCATCAGTATTTGCAAAAACAAAGTGATGAAAGTTTGGCGAAAGCCTTCGCTACCACTTTAACTGAAAAAGGGGTTTCAACATCTATTGATTTAACAAAAGTGGTTTCTTCAATAAAAGAACGCGCTAACTTTGTTTCCGATTTTTGGGAATTAGCCGATTATTTCTTTGTGGCTCCAACCTCTTACGATGAAAAAGCAGCAAAAAATTGGAAAGAGGAAACACCTAATTTAATGCAACAATTGATTTCAGTACTAGAAAATATTGGAGATTTCACTTCTGTAAACATTGAAACTATTGTAAAAGATTGGATGACGAAAAACGAAATTGGAATGGGAAAAGTAATGCAACCGTTTCGTCTGAGTTTAGTGGGTGCTTTAAAAGGACCCCATCTTTTTGATATTGTCGAATTGATTGGAAAAGACGAAACCATCAAGCGATTGGAAAAAGCAATTGCTAGTTTATAGAAAAACAAAAGCCCTGAAGTTCAGGGCTTTTTTAATAAGATTCTAGATGTATTTTCTATACTGAACTGATTTGAAATACTCACTAACTTCTTTTTCATTGACTGTTAGCGCATCCATTTCAGGTTTTAAATCACCAAAGTATTTACGCACTAAAGCAATAGCATTCTTTTGATCTTGATAGATCTTTTGATTGAATTCAGAACTAATAAATGACAAATCAGCTACAATGTTATTGTCATTATCTATGATTAATGAATAAATAACTTCATTAGTACTTTGTGCTAAATCGTAATATATTGCTAAACTGATCAGTTTGTATTGAGCGGTTTCAATCAATACAAAATAAGTGAATTTTAAATCGGCTTTCGTTTTAACTTTATAAGGATTATTTAATTTGAAAGATTTTAACAGCTTTCCGTCAGAACTCACATAATCTAAGTCACTAAACTTAACAGATTTAAATCCTTTTTCTTCAGGTAATTGATATTTTACCTTTTTGCCAGAAACAGAAATATTTAATGTCTCTTTATTAGGAATAATAGTCGAACCATCTTTTAAAACTATTTTATCCTGAGCAAAAGCAACACCTGAAATAAGAACAATAATTAAGTAACAAAAATAAGTTAATTTCATAGCAACAAAATTGTCGTTGTAAAAGAATAATATCGTTACAAATTAAAAATAATCTGACCACTAATAGTTCCAAGGTTTCCTTTAAAACTTTTATTTCCGTTTAATAGCGTTAGCCCATCTTGACTGTTTAATTTGTTGAAAATATTGGTAAATCCATATTCATAAAAAATAACGGCTCTAACCACTTTCCCACCGCCAGATATTCCAATGTAAGCATTCCCATTTACTTTAGAAACGTCAACAATATCATTGGCTTTAAGTAAAGTTCCATTTAAGGTTTTAGTTTCATCGGTAGATTTTAGAGTCATTTTACCATTAACCTGAAGTACAGGTCCAAAATCTAATGACAAGTGGTCTTGAATAATATTATAACTCATCAACAATCTAACTTGAACCCCAGATAAACTGTAATCAATATCTTGTTTTAAAGTTGATTCTAACGAAAATTTGTTTACAAAAAACTGCATTCCATAAATCATACTCCAGTTGTTATAGTAGTTTCCTCTAACCGAAAGTCCACCAGCAAAACCATTGCCTGGTTTGGTAGTGAAATTAGAACCAAATAAAGTAGTTTGGTTTATACCACCCGAAATTCCAATTCGATTTCCATCACGATTTTGATATTGTGCAAAAGCAAAAGAAGTAAAAACTAGCAATGCAATCGTTAAAAAAGTATTCTTCATTTTAAAAAAATTAATTTGTAACAAACATACAGTATTCTCGTATAATAACCATATTAACAAATAAAATATTATATATGTATCCTATTACCATTGTTATTTTAGTTCTTGCATTGTTTGTCTTCTTGTCATCTTTTTTTACGGTAAAGCAACAAACAGCAGTAGTTATTGAGCGTTTTGGAAAGTTTGAAAGCATCCGAAATTCAGGTTTACAATTAAAATTACCTGTAATTGACCGTGTTGCCGGAAGAGTGAATTTGAGAATTCAACAATTGGATGTGATTATTGAAACACAAACCAAAGACAATGTGTTCATTAAAATGAAAGTTTCGGTACAATTTAAAGTAATACAGGAACACGTTTATGAAGCATTTTACAAATTAGAATACCCGCACGATCAAATTACAGCTTATGTATTTGATGTGGTTCGTGCTGAAGTACCGAAGTTAATCTTAGATGATGTATTTGTGAGAAAAGATGATATTGCTATTGCTGTAAAACGCGAATTGAACGAAGCGATGATGGCTTATGGATATGATATTATCAATACTTTAGTAACCGATATTGATCCCGATATTCAGGTAAAAAATGCCATGAACAGAATCAATGCAGCTGAAAGAGAAAAAACAGCTGCAATGTTTGAATCGGACGCACAACGAATCAGAATAGTTGCCAAAGCCAAAGCGGAAGCTGAAAGTAAAAAACTTCAAGGACAAGGTATTGCCGATCAACGTAGAGAAATTGCAAAAGGTTTGGTAGAAAGTGTGGCTGTTTTAAACGAAGTTGGAATTAATTCGCAAGAAGCATCAGCGTTAATTGTAATTACACAACATTATGACACGCTTCAAGCGATTGGTGCTGATACTAATTCAAACTTAATTTTGTTACCCAATTCACCACAAGCTGCAAGTGATATGTTGAATAGCATGGTTACTAGTTTTACGGCTTCAAACATTATTGGTGAACAAATGAAAGCACAACCTAAACGAGTTAAGAAAACTGGAAATCATTCGTCTTTAGATTACAATCCATCAGATACGTCTAATAATGGCGATGAAACTCAAAAATAATTTTTAATTTTAGATAAAAAAAAGAGGCTTAATCGCCTCTTTTTCTATTTATAAACCAATTGATTACATAGGGAATAGCAATCTTCAAAATCGTACCAAAACTACCTGAAAACACCTTTTCATATATAGTTCCAACTAGAGAAACTGTTTTAGATGGAAGAATACTTTCTTTAGTTTTTTCAATACTTAAAAGCATTTTTTGATAGTGAATTTCTTTTTCAACTTTGAGAATTTCCAAATCGTGTTCTATTTGAGCGTAAGAGGAATATTTTTTCTTTTCCATAATTTAGTCGTTAAAAAATATTTCAGAGAATTTTTCTAGAATTGGCCCTTCCACTATTTTATCTTTTACTAAAAATAAGAGTAATGCTAACACTAAATAAATTCCTGCTACAGCCAAAAATCCTAACGGATAACTACCCAATAATTGTCCCAAAGCCATGGCTCCTGCTATCGAAATAAATAGCAAAACAATCATCAAACACATCGCTATTAAAAAGAATTTTAACATCAATGTAGTTGACTTCATAGCCACCTTAAAACCCCAAAGTTTATAGTAAGAAATATTAGCTTCTATAAAAGCTTTAGCATTTTCTTGAATGGCTTCGGTATTTTCTTTTAGTTCTTCAAATGCCATTATTTCTGTAATTTGGCGTTTTGTTTTTTTAACTCCGCTAATTTTTCTTCTAAAAAAGTAATGGCTTCTTCGGCTTTATAACTCGAATTTGAAAGTAAGTCTTCTACCGTTTCAATCAAATCATCTTTTGTTTTAGAAAATTTCTCTTTGGTATCTTCTTCCAAATCGTCCCATTTGTTTTTAGCTTGACTTTTTAAATCGTCAAAACCTTCTTTCATTTTTTCTCTTGTTTTGGAACCTTTATCAGGTGCAAACAAAATTCCCAATCCTACTCCTATAGCGGCACCTGCTAAAAGTGCAATTATGCTATTACTCGTTTTATTTGACATGATTATAAATTTAATTATTCTAAAATTACGAAATCTTTTCTAGAATTGATGTTAAATCGTAGTTAAACATCTAAAACTTATTTTAAAGCAAAATCTTAAACGATTACAGATGGGTTGGTAAAATCTATTGAATCAAACTAAAAAATCGATTAAAATTGAATTATGAGAGCTAATTTTAATAGTGATATCAAATGTTTTTTTAATATGTAATAAGATTTATCAATAATAGAAAAAGCCGACATTTCTATCGGCTTTTTATTAGTAAAATCTATTTTAAAATTATTCTTTATGTTCCACTTTTGCCCAAGTATCTTTTAGGCCAACTGTTTTGTTAAAAACTAATTTTTCTGAAGTCGAATCTTTATCGACACAATAATAACCTAAACGTTGAAATTGAAATCTATCACCATCTTTGGCAGTTGCCAAACTTGGTTCTAAATATCCGGTAATTATTTCTAAAGAATTCGGGTTGATGTATTCTTTAAAATCAACTTCTTTATCGCCATCAGGATTTTCATGTGTAAAAAGTCGGTCGTACAAACGAACTTCAGCTTCAATGGCGTGGTTTATTGAAACCCAATGAATCGTTCCTTTTACTTTTCTTTGGCTGGCTTCTGTACCGCTTCCACTTCTTGAATCTTCGTCATATGTACAATGAATTTCAGTAATATTTCCTTCAGCATCTTTTACAACACTTTCACCTTTAATGATGTAAGCATTTTTTAGACGAACTTCTGTTCCTAAAGTCAAACGGAAAAATTTCTTATTGGCTTCTTCTTGAAAATCTTCTCTTTCGATGTATAATTCTTTAGAAAAAGGTACTTTTCTAAATCCTAAACTAGCATCTTCCTGACTGTTTTCAGCATCTAAAATTTCTTCTTTTCCTTCAGGATAATTTGTAATTACCAATTTCACAGGATTCAAAACCGCCATAACTCTTGGTGCTGTTTTATTCAAATCTTCGCGAACACAGAATTCTAAAAGTGAAACATCAATTAAATTGGTACGTTTAGCAATTCCAATAGTATTGGCAAAATTTCGTATTGATGCTGGTGTGTAACCACGTCTTCTCATTCCCGAAATGGTACTCATTCTTGGATCATCCCATGAAGTAACATGTCCTTCTTGAACCAATTGCAGTAATTTTCTTTTAGAAACGACAGTATGTGAAAGATTTCTTCGAGCAAATTCTCGTTGCTTTGGACGTACTTTATTTGAATCGTAAATTTGATTTAAGAACCAATCGTATAATTCTCTATGAGGCAAAAATTCAAGTGTACAAAACGAATGTGAAATTTGTTCTAAATAATCACTTTCGCCGTGAGCCCAGTCATACATTGGATAAATACACCAATTATTTCCTGTTCTGTGGTGGTGTTTGTGTAAAATACGATACATAATTGGATCACGCATCAACATATTATTGGCACCCATACTTATTTTAGCACGAAGGATATGTGTTCCATCTGGAAATTCACCGTTTTTCATTCGTTCGAACAAATCTAAATTCTCTTCAACCGAACGATTTCTGTATGGAGAATCTGTTCCTGGAGTTGTTGGTGTTCCTTTTTGAATGGCCATTTCTTCCGAAGTTTGGCTATCCACATAAGCTTTTCCATCTTTTATAAACTGAATTGCCCAATCGTATAAATCTTGAAAATAATCAGATGCATAACATTCGTTAGCCCATTTATAACCCAACCATTCTACATCTTTTTTAATAGCATCAACAAATTCCTGTTCTTCTTTAGCTGGATTGGTATCATCAAAACGTAAATTTACTGGTGCTTGATAATCAATTCCTAATCCAAAATTCAAACAAATAGCACTCGCATGACCTACGTGTAAATATCCGTTAGGTTCAGGCGGAAAACGAAAACGAAGCTTATCTTTTGATAATCCGTTTTTTAAATCTTCTTCTATGATTTGTTCAATAAAGTTTAAAGACTTTTCTTCTGTTGACATAATTATTTTGTAATTTTAGCAAAGATAAATAAATGTTTGTGATTTGGTTAATCGTTGATTTGGTTATTTGACAATTAATGATAAAAACGAATAAACAAATTTTCAAATAAACGAATAAACAAATTATGGGAACTATTAAATTACAAAATATAAGAACTTTTTCGTTTCACGGATGTTTGGAAGAAGAAGGAAAAATTGGATCAGATTACCGTGTTGATTTAGAAATTAAAACCGATTTGCGTAAATCGGCGCTTTCAGATGACTTAAAAGACACAGTAGATTACGTACTTTTAAACAAAATTGTGGAAGAAGAAATGGCGATTCGTTCTAAATTACTAGAGCATGTTGCTAATAGAATCATCATGAGAATCTTTAAAGAAATTCCGTCTGTTTCCCGAATTTTACTTGCTGTTTCTAAACTAAATCCGCCCATTGGTGGTGATGTAGAAGCAGTTACCATTGAAATGGAAGAATATCGTAATTAAGTACGATATACAAAGTTGGAAGTACGAATTTAAAAAAATAAAGTTTTTTCAAACTTTTAAACTTTAAACTTTTAAACTTTAAACTTTTTGTTATATTTGCTGTCCAGAAAAATGGCGTCGTGGCCGAGCGGCTAGGCACCGGTCTGCAAAACCGTCTACTCCGGTTCGAATCCGGACGATGCCTCTGAAACCTTCAAGGAAACTTGGAGGTTTTTTTATTGTGAATT